>JALVCM010000270.1 GCA_027010005.1 Thiohalobacter sp. | reverse complement strand
CGGAGCAGGCGCTGAGGGAGGGGTTGCTGTACGACCTGGTCGGGCGTATCCGGCACAAGGATACGCGCGATGCAACGGTCGAGTCGGTTGTCAGGCGCTGGAACCTCGATGCCGGGCATGCGGATAACGTGATGCGCACGGCACTGTTGCTGTTCGGGCAGGTCGGCAAGGACTGGAAACTGATCGAGGAGAACGGCCTGTTGCTGAAGTGGGCCGCGCAACTGCACGAGATCGGCCTGCAGATCTCGCACGGTGCCTATCACAAGCGTGGCGCCTACATCCTGACACATGCCGACCTGCCGGGGTTCTCGCGGACAGAGCAGGCCCTGCTGGCCACACTGGTCCTGAATCACCGCCAGAAAATCCGCCTGAACAGTTTTGCCGGGCTGGTTGAACGGGCGCAGAAACCGGGACTGCGCCTGTGTGTGCTGCTACGCCTTGCAGTCCTGTTGCACCGTGGGCGGACCGACGAGCAGGTGCCGGCTGTCTCCATGCAGGTCGATGGAGCGAAGGTTACGCTGGTGTTTCCGGATCACTGGCTTGAGCAGCATTCGCTGACCCGTGCAGACTTGCAGAAGGAAGCCCGCTACCTGGCGGATGCCGGCTTCTCGCTGGATTACCGCTGACCTCTCCCGTCATCCCGGCGCACGCCGGGATCCAGTAGTTTCAATAGCATGGATTCCGGCGTGCGCCGGAATGACAGTAAAGGAACCTCGGATGACGATAAAGGTATTAAGCAGGGGTTAGCTGGCTTTCTTTTTCCGGACTTTCTTGCGGATTTTGTTTTTCCTGATAGCTTTTTTCGATTGCTCTTTTACGTACGATTCCATTTGTTTGCTGAGCTTGCGGTTCTTTTCCCGGATCACCTCGACATCACTCCTGATCCGGCTCTTGGTGTCCTTGACCTTGAGCAGGGCCTTTTCCGCCCGCTGCGCGGCTTTCTCTGCCTTCTTTGCAGCCTTGCGGGCCTTTTTGATCATCTTGTCGAGTTTTTTGCTGGCTTTGTCTTCTTTGGACATGAGTGCTGTTTCCCGTTATTCCTGAAAAGTGGCCGGTGATTCCTGGTTGTTCATGGTCTTCGTGGTACCCACGATGAGCGGGTCGGGCGCACGTGCCACAATCGGGTCCTTGCTCGGGTAGTCGAGTTGATGCAGGTAATGCCGCATGCAGTTGATGCGGGCACGCTTCTTGTCATCCGATTTAATAACGGTCCAGGGTGCATCGGCTGTGTCTGTGTAAAAGAACATGGTGTTCTTTTCCCGGGTGTAGTCGTCCCACCTGTCGAGTGACTGGAGATCGATCGGACTCAGTTTCCAGTGTTTCAGCGGGTCGTGGCGGCGCGCATGAAAGCGTCGCAGCTGCTCCTGGCGGCTGACCGAGAACCAGAACTTGAACAGGTGCATGCCGGAATTAACCAGCATACGTTCGAGTTGTGGTGCCTGGCGCAGGAACTCGAGGTGCTCGTCCGGTGTGCAAAATCCCATCACGCGCTCGACACCGGCGCGGTTGTACCAGGAGCGGTCATAGAACACCATTTCGCCACGGGTTGGCAGGTGCTGGATGTAGCGCTGGAAATACCATTGGCCAATTTCCCGCTCGTTGGGTTTTTCCAGTGCGACAACATGTGCCGCGCGGGGGTTCAGGTGTTCCATAAAGCGTTTTATGGCGCCGCCCTTGCCGGCCGCATCACGCCCTTCGAACAGTGCCAGGATGCGCTGGCCGCTCTCTTTTACCCAGGCCTGTACCTTCAGTAACTCGATCTGCAGCAGATGCTTCTCGTTTTCGTACTCTTCCAGGCTGATCTTCTCCGGGTACGGGTATTCACCCAGTTCGTAGCTGATCCTCAGCAGTTCCTTCCCACCAATAATCTTCGGTGAATTCATTACCTTGTGGGGGTCCCCAAGGCGTTTCAGCAGTTTGCGAAGCTGCTTTTTGTTGTGTTTCCTGTGCTTGTCGAGCGTTGTCTGCCTGCGGGCAGGATGTTCGATGACGGATACGTCTCTCAGGTTTGTTGACACGATGCTTCCTCTGGCACCCGGGTTTCCGGGACCGGTTATTTGAATGATTACGATCAGTCTCGAGCCGGGGGGTTGAAAACGCCATGATCCAGGTCAAATTTGCCTGAATCCGCACGGAATCACGGGGTCAGCCACTTTTTTTGCACCCGGTTTCCCGGTATCGTTGCGGCTCGAATTTTAGCACAGGGCAGACGATGTCGATTAAATCCGATCAGTGGATTCGCCGCATGGCAGAGCAGGAAGGCATGATTGAGCCATTCGTGGCAGGGCAGGTACGCGAGCACGAGGGCGTGGGCCGGGTGATCTCCTACGGGACCTCGAGCTATGGCTACGATATCCGCTGTGCCGATGAGTTCAAGATTTTCACCAATATCAATTCCGCCGTGGTCGATCCCAAGAACTTCGATGACAACAGTTTCGTCAATGTGAAGTCCGACGTCTGCATTATCCCGCCCAATTCCTTTGCGCTGGCGCGCACGGTGGAGTATTTCCGGATTCCGCGCGATGTGCTGACCATCTGCCTGGGCAAGTCGACCTATGCGCGCTGCGGGATTATCGTCAACGTCACGCCGCTGGAGCCGGAGTGGGAAGGGCACGTCACGCTGGAGTTCTCCAACACCACGCCGCTGCCGGCGAAGATCTACGCCAACGAGGGTGTGGCGCAGGTGTTGTTCCTGGGGGCAGACGAGGTGTGCGAGACATCTTACCGGGACCGCGGCGGCAAGTATCAGGGCCAGACCGGGGTGACCCTGCCCAAGGCCTGATTCGGCTGGCTAGTCGGACTTGTCCTGTGCCAGTTTCGGGTTGAAATCGAGTTTTTGCAGCAGCAGTTCCACTTCGATGCCGGCGCTCTTCTTCTTGATAAAACGTACCGGAAAGTAGTCCAGCTCCGGTGCAGCCCACACCAGGCTATCGTCCTTTTTATCATCCCGGCGTTCTGCGCGGACAGTCTCATAGCTGCCGAAAGGCAGTTTGATGGTATCCCGGCCGGCAACTTCGAACTGGTAGTGCTTGATACGTCCGCGCGTGGCGACCAAGTATTCCATGCGGGTCTTGCCATCGCGCAGGTCAAACAGCATGGCCATCTGCATCACCAGGCTGTCGAGTGTGCCTTCGGGCATGTCGATGTTCCAGTGTTCACCGGCACCACGGTTTTCGACGCGCATGTTTTCCCAGTCGAACAGCAGGTGGGCGTTGTCATCGTCATCACCTTTTTTTCGTTTTGAACGAAACTCGAGCGGCTGGACGGTGCCGTCCACGTAGCGCCAGCGGCTGCTCTGGGCAGAGGCGTCCGAACCCAGCAGGGTAGCAACACCTGTCGATTTCGAGCGCTGCCGGTACAGGTATTCGTCAGTGTCCTTGTGCACCAGCGAAAAGGTGGCCTCGCCGACCTTGATGCCGTTGATGCGTACGATGTAGTCCGCGACAAAGTCCGGGAACAGTTCCTCTGCGCCGGCCGCGATGGGACGGGTGGGCAGCAAGGCGATGACAAGGATTGCCAGGACAGCGACGTAACGTGCCAGTGGACCTGTGCAGGCTTTGTCAGAATGTTGTGTCATGTTGTCTCCAGCCGTTTCGGCGCATTCAGCACTTCGCCATCAAAGTACACGCCGTCGTCTTCCAGGGTGACGCGGCCTTCTGCAATCCACTGTATGACAGTGACATAGAGACGGTGTTCCTGCTCCAGCACACGTTGTGCGAGTGTGTCGGCGTCATCGCCCGGCAGTACCGGGACACGTACCTGGGCGATGACCGGGCCGCCATCGAGTTCTTCGGTCACGAAGTGGACACTGGCACCGTGTTCTGCGGTGCCGGCCTCGATGGCACGTTGATGCGTATTGAGGCCACGAAACTCGGGCAGCAGGGACGGGTGGATGTTGATCAGGCGGCCCGTGTAGTGGTGCACAAAGGCGGGCGAAAGGATGCGCATGAAGCCGGCCAGCACCACCAGCCCGGGGTTGAACAGATCGATCATGCCTTGCAGGGCGTGGTCGTAGGCGTCCCGGTCGGGGTAATCGGCGGCATCCAGTACCAGCGTGTCGATGGCACGTTCGCTGGCATAGGCAAGGCCGGGTGCGTCCGCACGGTTACTGATGACGGCGCTGACTACGGCCGGCAGTTTGCCCGTGTCGATGGCTTCCAGAATGGCTTCCAGGTTGGAACCACGGCCCGAGATCAGCACCACCAGCTTCAGGGGAGCATGCGTTTCAGTCATTCAGTTCGACGCGCGCCTCGCCTTCACCGGCTTCCACGCTGCCCAGCCGCCAGGCGTTTTCACCCTGTTCTTTCAGCAGCGCAAGCGCCGTGTCGCACTCGGCTTCAGGGACACAGATGACCATGCCGACACCGCAGTTGAGTGTGCGGTACATTTCAAAACGTTCGACGTTGCCCTGTTCCTGCAACCAGCGGAACACGGCCGGCCATTGCCAGCTGCCGGTGTCGATGCTGGCGACGGTGTTTTCCGGCAGCATGCGTGGCAGGTTTTCCGGCAGGCCGCCACCGGTGACGTGGCACAGGCTGTGGACGTCGACCTGCTCCAGCAGGGCCAGCAGTGACTTGACGTAAATACGGGTCGGTTCCAGCAGCCAGTCGATCAGCGGTTTGCCATCCAGCGGCATGTCGAAACTGGCACCGCTGACCTCGAGGATTTTACGAATCAGTGAATAGCCATTGGAATGCGGGCCGGAGGAAGCCAGCGCGATCAGTGCATCGCCGGCCTGCACGGACTGGCCATCGATGACCTTGTCCTTTTCTACGATGCCGACGCAGAAGCCGGCCAGGTCGTAGTCCTCGGCCTTGTACATGCCGGGCATTTCTGCGGTCTCGCCACCGATCAGTGCGGCGCCGGCCAGCTCGCAGCCACGGCCGATACCGGTGACCACGTCGGCGGCGATATCCACGTCCAGCTTGCCGGTGGCGTAGTAGTCGAGGAAGAACAGTGGTTCGGCGCCCTGCACAATAATGTCGTTGGCGCACATGGCCACCAGGTCGATGCCGATGGTGTCGTGCTTGCCGCTGTCGATGGCCAGTTTCAGCTTGGTGCCGACACCGTCGGTGCCGGACACCAGCAGCGGCTGGCGGTAGCGGTCCAGCGGCAGTTCAAACAGTGCGCCGAAACCGCCGATGCCGGACACCACGCCGGGACGGCGGGTCCGGGCGACCACGGGTTTGATACGTTCGACGAGTGAATTACCGGCATCGATATCGACGCCGGCGTCACGGTAACTGATCGACGAACCGGGAGATGAGGGATTCTGGCCGGACACAGCGGACTCCAAACGGGAAAAGCGCAATGTTACTAGGAAACCGTGGCCGGTGAAATGCACCTGCCGGTTGAGATGCGGGTACTGAGACCCGTTATCGACCTATGGTAAGGTACGGGCTCGATATTTTCGGGGAGAGTCATGAGCGGATTGAGGCTGCACCGGGCACTGCTGTGTTGTCTGTGCCTGCTGGTGTTTGATCAGGCGGCACTGGCGGCGCGGCTGGATAATCTGTTCCAGGCCGAAGCGCCGGCCAGCGGGCGTG
Organism: Thiohalobacter sp.; assembly: GCA_027010005.1. GTDB lineage: Bacteria > Pseudomonadota > Gammaproteobacteria > DSM-19610 > DSM-19610 > Thiogranum. The sequence goes on along the minus strand of JALVCM010000270.1, from coordinate 4,748 downwards.
ATCGTGTGGCGCGCCAGGAGGCGCTGAAACAGGCACTGACCACAGTACTGGTGCGTATTACCGGTGATGTCGGCATTGCGGAAAACGGGCAGGCGCGGACCCTCCTGCGCGAACCCGGCCGTTTCGTGGCGCAGTACCGGTTTAACGAAACACCGGCGGAAAACCCGGATGAGGCCCCCGAATTACGCCTCTGGGCACAATTCGATGAAGTTGCCCTGACCCGCGCCCTGCGCAAGCTGGGCCTGCCTTACTGGGGCCGGGACCGGCCGGATGTGCTGGTGTGGCTGGCGGTGGACGACAATGGCAAACGCTTCCTGGTGTCCGATACCAGCCAGAACCCGCTGGCCGATGTGCTGCGCGACGCGGCGCAACAGGATGGCCTGCCGGTCAACCTGCCGCTGCTCGACCTCGAGGATCAGCGTGCCGTGAGTTTCCCCGACCTGTGGGGCGGTTTCCTGGGGCCGGTACAGAAGGCATCGGAGCGTTACCGTCCGCAGGTGGTGCTGATCGGCCGTGTAGCGCGTTCGGGCAATGGCTGGAGCGGCCAGTGGACACTGCTGGGTGCCGGCACCAGTCATAACTGGACGGTACGTGGCGAGACAGCCGAAGAGGCTGTGCAAAAGGGTCTGTCCGGGGCGGCCAGCCTGCTGGCGTCACGCTACGCGGTGGTGGCCACTGCTGACCAGAGCAGCCGGCAGCTGTCGGTGCTGGGTATCAACCGCCTGCAGGACTATGCACGGGTGGAAGGCTACCTGGCGTCACTGAGCCCGGTCGAACAGGTCCAGGTGGCGATGGTGAAAGGGGACGAAGTCCAGTTTTCCCTGCAGCTGAATACCGGCGAGCAAAACCTGGTGCGACTGATCCGGCTGGGCCGCGTGCTCGAGCCGTTACAGACCGAACCCGATGCCCCGTGGCAGTTCCGGCTGATTCGCTGACGAACCCGGTATGCGTGCACGCGATATCCCCAACCTGATCACCATCGGCCGTATTGTGCTGGTCGTCCCCGTAACCTGGGTACTGCTGGACGAGCGTTACGCGCTGGCGTTGGCGCTGTTTTTTATCGCCGGGTTCTCCGATGCGCTGGACGGGTTTCTCGCCAAGCATTATCACTGGACCAGCCGGCTGGGTGCCCTGCTCGATCCGCTTGCCGACAAGGCTTTGCTGATTTCCTGTTACGCCGCACTCACCTGGAACGGTTTGTTGCCGGCCTGGTTACTGGCTCTGGTGGTGTTGCGTGATGTCGTCATCGTGGCCGGGGCGGTGATATACAACTATCGCATCGAACGGCTCGAGGCAGAGCCTACCCTGGCGAGCAAGCTGAATACCTTTTTGCAGATCCTGCTGGTACTGACGGTGCTGTTTATCCAGGTAACCGGGTATGGCAATGTACAGTGGATTACCTGGCTGGTGTATGCGGTCACAGCCAGTATTCTCTGGAGCGGGCTGGGTTACGTGATTACCTGGGGACGTCGGGCGCGGGACCACTCATGAGCCAACAGCTGGCGCTGGAACTGCAACTGCGTGCATCGGCGCGTTTCTCCAGCTACGTGGCCGGCCCCAATGCGGAACTGTTACGCCAGGTACAAAGTCTGGCACAGGGTGAAGGTGAAAGCTTCGTGCTGTGCTGGGGCGCATCCGGATCGGGCAAGACACACCTGTTACAGGCCTGCTGCCATGCGGCCACAGAACACGGCCACACGGTCGCCTATCTTTCCCTGAAGGATGTCGACACTATGCCCCCGGGGATACTGGAAGGCTGGGAGCAGTTCGAGCTGGTCTGCCTGGATGACATGGAGCAGATCGCCGGCAGGCCGGACTGGGAAGAGGCCGTGTTCCATCTATATAACCGGGTGCGGGAGCAGGGCGGCCGGTTGCTGGTCAGTGCAGCACGCGCCCCGGCGCAACTGGGTGTCGAACTGGCAGATTTGCAATCCCGGCTGAGCTGGGGCGTGGTATACCCGATTCATGCCCTGGACGATACGCAGCGTTGTAAAGCCATGCAGTTACGCGCCCGGCAGAAAGGTTGCGACTTGCCGGATGAAACCGCCGCCTATCTTCTGCGCCGTTTACCGCGTGAACTACCCGTCCTGTTCGACACACTGGACCGCCTCGACGAGGCATCACTCGAGGCTCAGCGCAAACTCACCGTCCCCTTCGTCAAATCAGTCCTCGAAAATTCCCCGTAGGAGCGGGCTTGCCCGCGAACCAGCCGTTGTATTGTTCGCGGGCAAGCCCGCTCCTACGTGTCTGGGGATTTGCGTTTTGGCGAGGTGGCGCGTATCCAGGCGATACCGCCGGCCAGCCAGCAGGTTGCCAGGAAGACTTCTGCCAGTGCGCCCCAGCGTGCGACCGGTTCGCTCCAGGCCTCGATAATGCCGTGGGTGAAATACAGCAGTGACAGGAACAGGCTCCAGGCGATGGTGTAGCGGCGTGCGTGCAGCATGCCGCGCAGGGCAAAGAACAGCGGCAGTGCCAGCAGCACGATCGCGACCGGGGGAATCAGCAGGCCGGGTGGCTTGAACCAGCCGATCCAGACCGGCAGCAGCGCCATGATGCCGAAGTAGCCGAACAGTGTCAGTGCATAAAGAAGCCGTGCCTGTAAATTCACTGTACTTCGAGCTTTCGTGCCGTTTCGGCGAGGCGTTTGCCCATGGCGTGGCACAGGCGTTGTTCCGCGTCGGTGAGCGGATTTTTGCTGTCGGTACCGGCCAGGTGACTGGCGCCATAGGGTGTGCCGCCGGCTTCGGTATGCAGCAGGTCGGTTTCGCTGTAGGGGATGCCGGTGATCAGCATGCCGTGGTGCAGCAGCGGCAGCATCATCGACAGCAGGGTGGTTTCCTGGCCGCCGTGCATCGATGAGGTGGAGGTGAACACGGCGGCCGGTTTGCCGGCCAGTTCACCACCCAGCCACAGGCCGCTGGTGGAGTCGATAAAGTACTTCAGGGGTGCTGCCATATTGCCAAAGCGGGTCGGACTGCCGAGCGCCAGACCGCTGCAGTCGCGCAGTTCATCCAGGCTGGCATAGGGCGCGCCCTGATCAGGGATGCTGTCCTCAACGGCTTCACAGACTGTCGAGACGGCGGGCACGGTACGCACCAGTGCCTGCATGCCATCGACTTCTTCCACGCCACGGGCGATGTGTTGCGCCATTTTTTCGGTGGCGCCGTAACGGCTGTAATACAGTACCAGGATGTTACCCATGGTCAGAGGATCTCCAGCACGGTTTCCGGCGGGCGCCCGATGGCGGCTTTGCCATCCTTGATGACGATGGGGCGCTGAATCACTTTGGGGTAGCGGACCATCAGGGCAATCAGTTGCTCACGGCCAAGATCGGGGTTGTCCATGCCCTGTTCCGTGTATTCAGCTTCATTGCTGCGCATGAGTTCACGGGGTTCCAGCCCGAGCAGGGTCAGGATCTGCTCAAGCTGCGCCGCATCCGGTGGTGTTTTCAGGTATTCCACCACGTCGGCGTCGATACCGTTCTGCTGGAGTAATTCGAGCGTCTGGCGTGACTTGCTGCAGCGCGGGTTGTGGAAAATAGTAACGTCGGTCATCGGGTCGGACTCCTTGCAGATCGCGGCCGTATTTTGCGCGATCGTGTCGATGCAGTACAGTGCTTTCTTGACCCTGCCATGGTGCAGTGCTAGCGTGTTGCTACCATTAAATACTGTGATACAGCGTCCTTCTTGCAAATGTTCGGACATCAATTGAAAACATCAGGCCCAGCCACATCCCGCACCCGGTTTTCTGTCCTGTTACTGGTCGTCATCTGGTTGTTCGCCGGAACAGGCTGCAAGACAGCACCCGTGCAGGAAATGAGCGAGGCCCGTCAGGCCATCGATGCGGCACGTGCGGCCGGCGCTGAACGGTTTGCCAACACGAAACTGGAGCAGGCGATATCGTCACTGAAGACCGCCGAGAAGATGCTCAATGATCGACGGTTTCGTGACGCCCGCCGCAGCGCGCGACAGGCTCGCGATGAGGCCATCAAGGCGCGGCAGGCGGCACAGGACGCCAGCACTCAATAAAATTATCCGGCAGGGAATTTTTCCTGACCTGATGCGTCCTTTCGGGTTAATGCGGGGTATAGTATGGCCCGTCTGGATTACTTGACACCCGGACGATACGGGTGGTAGCTTCACAAAAATACTGAAATACGAAAAAAGTCTCACGGATCAACCACTAGCGGAGTAACTTTCATGAAAAGAATTCTTAACGGCAAAGCACTGGTTCCTGTCGTTCTTGCCCTCGGTCTGGTCGCAGGTTGTGCTACCACGCCGAAGGAAGAACCCGCAGCGAAAGGACCCAGTGAAGTTTCGCAGGCGATCAACAGCGCCAAGTCAGCTATAGCTTCCGCCAAGTCTGTGAACTGGATCTGGCGCGACACAGAAAAATTCCTCAAGAAAGCTGAAGCCGCTGCGGCCAAGGGTGATGACGCAACAGCCATCAAGCTGGCCAACAAGGCGCGCAGCCAGGCCGAACTGGCCGTTGACCAGTACTACCTGGAAACAGCCAAGGTGCTGTATGCCGAGGCAGGTAATGCCAGTGGTCTTACGGCAGAGCAGAAGAGCACACTGAATGCCGCGGGTATTGCTATCGGTAACGCCGAAGGTCGCAAGGCCTATGACCTGCTCAACCCGCTGGTCGCCGAACTGCGTGCCGCATCGATCAAGGTCGAGGTCGTCCGGGGTGACAGCCTGTGGTCTATCTCCGGCAAGCCCGACGTTTACAACAACCCCTACCAGTGG
>JALVCM010000269.1 GCA_027010005.1 Thiohalobacter sp. | reverse complement strand
GCGCCAGTATTTCAGTCGTGGAAAATACGGTGTGAAAATCAAGACCACCGTAACCCCCCTGGAAAGAAACAGGGTAGGTATTCTCATCGATGTGTCCGAGGGCGTTGTCGCACGCATCAAGCAGATCAACATCGTCGGCAACAGTGTTTTTGACGACGAGACCCTGCTCGACCAGTTTGAACAGCGAACACCGGGCTGGTTAAGCTTCTATACCAAGTCCGACCAGTATTCCAGACAGAAACTGGCGGCTGACCTCGAGACCTTGCGCTCGTTCTACCAGGACCGTGGCTACATAAAGTTCAACGTGGATTCCACGCAGGTATCGATTACGCCGGACAAGAAAGATATCTATATCACCATCAATATCACTGAAGGTGCGCAGTACCATGTCAGTGACATCAAGCTGTCAGGTAACCTGGTGGTACCGGCTGAAGAGTTGTTCCCGGAATTTCGTATTAATGCCGGGGACACCTTTTCACGCAAGAAGGTGACCAATACGGTCAGCCGGCTGACAGATCACCTGGGGAACAAGGGCTATGCATTCGCCAACGTCAACACCATCCCCGACATCGATGAAGAAACCCGCCAGGTTTCCCTGACCTTTTTCGTAGACCCGGGCAAGCGGGTATATGTGCGCAGAATCAACTTTGCCGGTAACACCAAGACCCGTGACCAGGTCATGCGCCAGGAAATGCGCCAGATGGAAGGTGGCTGGTTTTCGGCAAACAAGGTAGAGCGCTCGCGCACACGCCTGCAGCGGCTGGGCTATTTTTCCACGGTTAACGTCGAGACGCCTGCGGTACCGGGTACGACCGATGAGGTCGACGTAAACTATTCAATCGCAGAACAGCCGTCGGGCAGTATTTCTGTCGGTGTCGGCTTTTCCCAGACGTCCGGTTTGTTGCTGAATGGCAGTATTTCCCAGAACAACTTCCTGGGAACCGGGCGGCGCGTATCGGCATCGATCAACAACAGTTCGGTCAACCGGATTTTCAGCTTCTCCTACCAGAATCCATACTACACGGTTGACGGTGTCAGCCGCGGGTTCGGCGCCTTCTACCGAGAGACAGATGCGAGTCAGGCAAACATTGCCCGCTATTCGACGGATACATTCGGCGCCAATGTGACCTACGGTTTCCCGGTCAATGAGTTCGATACGTTCAATTTTGACCTGAAGGCAGACAGCCTCAAGCTCAAGGCATCAGGGTTCTCGTCTACACAGATAACAGATTTTATTAATGAGTTTGGCGATGAGTTCAAAAGCCTGACGCTGGTCGGCAGTTTCTCCCACGACACAAGAAACCGTCGTATTTTCCCGACCAGTGGTGGTGTGCAGCGTGTGAGTATCGAGACCAAGGTGCCTGGCTCAGAGCTGGAGTACTACAAGCTCAACCTGCGTGCGCAGCAGTATGTGCCACTGACGCGTTTGTTTGTCATGTCCTCAAAATTACAGATCGGCTGGGGTGAGGGGTATGGGGATTTTGATAACCTGCCGTTCTTCCAGAACTTTTTTGCAGGCGGAACACGTTCCGTACGCGGCTACCGGGACAATTCACTGGGGCCACAGGATTCGAGCAATGATCCGCTCGGTGGCAGCCTGCGGACTGTGGGCAATCTGGAGATTGTATTTCCGCCCCCCTTTATGGCAGACAGCAAGAGTGTAAGACTGAGTTTGTTTTATGATGTAGGCAATGTGTTCGCTTCAACCGATGATTTCAGCGCGGAAGAGCTGCGTATGTCGGCCGGACTTGCTGCCGTCTGGTTGTCGCCGGTAGGCCCGTTGTCCATCAGTGTTGCCCAGGCGTTCAATGACCAGAGCGGGGATGATACCCAGTTCTTCCAGTTCAACCTTGGTGCAGGATTCTGATACAGGTTCTACTGATTTTATTTATAAAGTATGTTTCGAGGAGAATGATGTGAAAAAGTTCAAGGCAATACTGGGCGGGCTGTTGTTGCTGGGTGCGTTTGCGGTACCGGCGTATGCCGAAACGACAGTGGGTGTGGTGAATTTCCTGCGGATGATGGAAGAAGCGCCTCAGGCCAAGGCCGCACAAAGCAAGATAGAGTCGGAATTTGCACCACGTGAGCAGGAACTTGTCGCGCTCCAGAAAGAAATTCGCAAACTGGAAGACAAGCTGGCAAAAGACGGGGCAGTGATGAGTGAATCCCAGAGCAATAAACTGGAGCGCAAGATACTGTCCAAGGGCCGCGAACTGAAGCGTTCACGTGAAGAATTCCGTGACGACCTGAACATTCGCAAGAATGAAGTGACGTCGCAGTTGCAGCGGGAAATGCTGGAAGCAACGCGTGCGCTGGCCAAGGAAAAGGGTTTCGATATCATTCTCGGTCAGGGTGTGGTCTATGCTGACAAGAGTGCCGATATTACTGATATGGTCCTTGAGCGGCTGACGAAAAATTTCAAATCGGGCGGCAGCAAGTAAGCGGAACGTCACGGCACTGATGTCATTCACCCTGTCAACGCTGGCAGAGCAGCTTGGCCTGGCCTGGCGGGGTGATGGCGATACGCTGATCTCTTCGGTCTCCACGCTGCAGCACGGTTGCGAAGGTGAGCTGGGCTTTCTGGCCAATGCGGCCTACCGGAAATACCTGCCGGAAACAAAATTGTCGGCCGTTGTCCTGACAGAGCATGATGCCGATACCTGCCCGGTCGCTACCCTGATTTCGGCCAACCCGTATGCGGATTATGCACGTGCTGTCCGGTTGCTCTACCCGCCGCAGCCCGTTTCGCCGGGTGTGCACGAGACTGCGATTGTTGAAACAGGAGCACAGGTTGACCCGTCAG
>JALVCM010000268.1 GCA_027010005.1 Thiohalobacter sp. | reverse complement strand
TCCAGCAGACCGAAGCGGGAGATACGGCCCACCTGGACGCGCGCACGGTCGATCCGCAGGGCGTCACGCAAGCGGTTTTCCACTTCACGCTGGTGCCGGGTCGGCTGCATGTCGATGAAATCGATCACAATCAGCCCGCCCATGTCGCGCAGGCGTAACTGGCGGGCGATTTCGTCGGCTGCCTCAAGGTTGGTATTCAGCGCGGTTTCCTCGATATCGCTGCCCTTGGTGGCACGTGCCGAGTTGATGTCGATGGAAATCAGCGCCTCGGTGTGATCGATCACAATGGCACCACCGGCCGGCAGTGTTACTTCACGCTGGAAGGCGGACTCGATCTGGCTTTCGATCTGGTAGCGGGAGAACAGCGGTACCGGATCGTCGTAGAGTTTCAGCTTGGACAGGTTATGCGGCATGACCTGGGTCATGAATTCGACGGCGCGCTGGTGCACTTCCCTGTCGTCGATGAGGATCTCGCCGATGTCACTGCGCAGGTGGTCGCGCAGGGCACGAATAATGACATTGCTTTCCTGGTAAATCAGGAAAGGCGCCGGGCGTTCCTCGCTGGCCTTGGCGATGGATTCCCACAGGTGGATCAGGTAATCCAGGTCCCACTGCAACTCTTCACTCTGGCGGCCAACACCGGCGGTGCGAACGATCAGTCCCATGGTGTCGGGGTATTCGAGCTGTGCCATGGCATCGCGCACGATACTGCGGTCTTCGCCTTCGATGCGGCGTGACACGCCACCGGCACGGGGATTGTTGGGCATCAATACCAGGTAGCGGCCGGCAAGGCTGATAAAGGTGGTGAGGGCAGCCCCCTTGTTGCCGCGTTCTTCCTTCTCGACCTGGACGATGATTTCCTGGCCTTCACGCAGGGCGTCCTTGATCGAAACACGGCCACCACCTTCGCCGGCGCCTTCGCGGAAGTAGCTGCGGGCGACTTCCTTCATCGGCAGGAAGCCGTGTCGTTCAGCACCGTAGTCGACAAAAGCCGCCTCGAGGCTGGGCTCGATACGGGTTATTTTACCTTTGTAGACGTTGGACTTTTTCTGGCCGCGGGAGGGTACCTCAATATCGAGATCGAAGAGTTTCTGGCCGTCTACCAGAGCCACGCGCAGCTCTTCGGGCTGCGTGGCGTTGATTAGCATACGCTTCATTGGATTTTTCTCTCATGCGCTCTACCATGGCGTCGCGGCAGTCAGTAATGCGAACCGGCACGGGCGCATAACGGCGCGCAACACGAGGTGCGCCGGAGGATCGGATCAACCAGGATACCGATCCGGCAAGCAGGCCGGATATCAATACTATCGTTAACGTCACAGGAGCAACCTGTCGTTGTTCGTTGATGAAAAAACAGTAGAAGCCACAGGGCTTCTGCTCGATCCCCGGACATTGCGTACTGCAGCTGCCCGAAGGAAACGAATAGGGTTCACGTGTCGGCAGCCGTTTACGCTTCATTCCATCGATAGAGCGGCTGCGCGAGCGGCTCTGACTATAGCAGTCCAACCCCGTGATATCAAACACTTATCGCAGTCACAAGTCATTCATATTGCATGGGATTAAGGCAGAATCCCGAGCACTCAGGGAGTAACACTGGTAGAATGCGCGCGCATGGAAAACGCCGAAAAACCCAGCGTGAAGTGGGTGGATATCAACGCGGGGCAGGCCGGCCAGCGAATTGACAACTTCTTGCTGCGTGTCCTCAAGGGGGTTCCCAAAAGTCGTATATACCGGTTGTTGCGCAAGGGCGAGGTACGGGTCAACCGCGGGCGTATCCGTGCCGACTATCGCCTGAAAGCGGGTGACCAGGTGAGGATTCCGCCGGTCAGAGTGGCGGAAAGGCAGGCCCCGGCCCCGACCGCGAGTGCCGTGGAGTTGCTGGCCGACAGTATCCTCTATGAGGATGAGCGCCTGCTGGTGCTGGACAAGCCCGCCGGCATGGCGGTGCACGGCGGCAGCGGCCTGAGCTACGGCGTGATCGAGGCCCTGCGTGCATTACGTCCCGACGCCCCCTATCTGGAACTGGTCCACCGGCTCGACCGCGATACCTCCGGTTGCCTGCTGATTGCCAAGCGGCGCAGTGAATTGCGTACCCTGCACGAATTATTGCGCAGTGGCGGTGTCGAAAAGCGCTACCTGCTGCTGGTGCAGGGAGACTGGAGCCAGGGACCGTGGAAGATCAACGCTCCGTTGCGCAAGAACCAGATGCAGGGTGGTGAGCGCATTGTGCGCGTCGACCCGGAAGGCAAGATTGCGTTGACGCATTTCCGTTTTCTGGAGCATTACAGCAATGCCAGCCTGATGGAAGCGGAGTTGAAAACCGGCCGTACCCACCAGATCCGCGTGCATGCAGCCCACGCCGGCCACCCACTGGCGGGGGATAGCAAATACGGGGATGCCGGGTTCAACCGTGAACTGCGTAAACTCGGCCTTAAGCGTCTGTTTCTGCATGCACATTTTGTCGCATTCCGGGATGAAGACCGGCAACGTGATATTGAAGTCAGCGCGCCACTGGCGCCGGATTTGAGAAAACTGATTCAGCAACTGGAGTAAGGGACCGATACAGGCCGCAATGAATAAACCCCAGTCATTGCGAGCGCAGCGCAGCAATCTCAATCAATCTGGCGTCAGATCCAGAAAGATTGCCGCGCTGCGCTCGCAATGACGAATTTAACGGGTCTTAAAGGTATGACATAGCAAATGGACAGCAAGCAAAACAATCTCCCGTCAGCCGTGCGGCTGATCGTGTTTGACTGGGACGGAACCCTGATGGATTCGGAAACCCAGATCGTGCATGCGCTGCAGGC
>JALVCM010000267.1 GCA_027010005.1 Thiohalobacter sp. | reverse complement strand
GCATCCACGGCCGGTAGACCCGGCAACCTTCACCAGCGTGCAGGATATGGTGGACAGCACGCTGGCGGTATACCGCGAGGTTGTACCTGGGTGATGCTGCTGCTGTGGGGCCTGCCCGTCGCAATAGCCGTCTGGTTTTCATGGCGCTATGCCTGGTGGCGGCCGTCAGTGGATACCCGTTACCCGCGAATCCTGATGTACCACATGATTGCAGAACCGGTGGCCGGTGCACAGTTTAACGGCCTGCGGGTTACGCCCTCCCGCTTTGAACAACAGTTGCGCTGGCTCAGGGACAACGGCTGGCAGGGTTTTACCGTCAGCGAGCTGGTAGACCGGGCCGCTGAGTTGCCTGACAAGGCCGTTGCCATCACGTTCGATGACGGGTATGCCGATAACGCCACGCAGGCGCTGCCGCTGCTGCAACGCTACGGTTACAAGGCGACGCTTTACCTGGTGGTGGACCGGCATGACCGTGACTGGTCACGTTCGCGCAAGGCGCATCATGATGGTGATGAACTGAAAGCCATTGCAAAGCTAAGCGATGCGCAGGTCAGGGAACTGCTTGCGTCGGGGTGTTTTGAGCTGGGTGCGCACACGTTGACACACGCCAATCTTCTCAAGCTGGACGATGCCGCCCTGCGCCATGAGTTGATCGACGCGAAGCGCCAGCTGGAGCAGTGCTTCGACGTTCCGGTCCGCAGCTTTGCCTACCCGTTCGGCCTGTACCGTCCCGAACAGGTCGTACTGGTACGGGAAGCGGGCTATGACAGTGCCGTCACCGTGCGTGAAGGGATCGACGACCCGGCAGGCTGGCGCCCACTGGAGCTGGCACGTATCAAGGTCAGTGGCCGGGACGGCATGCTGGCCTTTCGCCAGCGCATGCGAACAGGTCGGCGCGGTGTCTGAGCGCAAGCGTGTCTGGCTGCTGTCCGATGGCCAGCCGGGCCATGACAGCCGGTCGCAGGGTATTGTGCGTGCGCTGGCAGATGTCACCCCGTTGGATGTACAGGTCATCCAGCTCAGCATGCGCCTGGGGCTGGCGCGGAATGTATTGCGTTTCCTGCTGAATCATTCGGACAGTCCGCTTTCGATCCATATTCTGAAGTTATTTTATCGTATGGACCCTTTGCCCGGCGGAGGCTGCGACCTGGTCGTCTCTGCCGGTGGCAAGACGTCTTTTGCCAATGCCTGGCTGGCCAGGCTGACCGGTGCGGCCAGTATTTTTGCCGGTACCCTGCGCCGCCTGCAGGCGCGACAGTTCAGTGTGGTGATGACTCTGGAACCGGTTCCCGGGGCAGACAACAACCTTGTTGTCCCACTGTTGCCAACGACAATCGATCTGCAGTCTGTCGAGAAGCAGGGCGAATCCCTGCGCAATGAACTGGCCGGTGACGGGTGGCGCTACTGGCTGATGCTGCTGGGCGGCAAGGGCGCAGGGTATGCGTATGGGCAGCAAGACTGGATGCATATCGCAGACATCATGAATACGCTTGCCGACAGGCACGGGATTCGCTGGTTACTCGCCACGTCACGACGCACCGGTGCAGCCGGTGAACAGGCCCTCAGGCATTATATCAACCCGGCCTGCCTGGCACGGGCCTGCTGGCATGAGGGCGGTGAGACCTTCCAGGCAGAAGCCTTCCTGGGCGCATCCGACCAGGTATTCGTCAGTGAAGACAGTATGACCATGTTGACTGAGGCCATGTCCGCACAGCATCCCGTGTACAGCCTGTGTCCCGAACAGGCCCTGCCGGATAACCGCTATGAACAGGCGTTGTCACGCTATGTCGACGCCGGGCGCCTGTGCAGGTTTGCCCTGGCAGAGCTGGCAGAGCAGCCGGCGTTGTTCGATGAACGGCGCTACACACCAGAGCCACTGCCAGCAAGTTATTTGGGAAATGAGCTGGCGAACAGGTTGGGGTGGCCAGTAGTTTCAAGGGGTCAGAGTACTTGATATTCATGAATATCAAGTACTCTGACCCCTTGAAACCCCGTCATTGCGAGCGCAGCGCGGCAATCTCTTTCAGTCTGGCACCAGGTCAAAGAGATTGCCGCGCTGCGCTCGCAATGACGGATTTCAGGCATAGGGGTAGGCTTCCCCTTCCGGCCGTGTTTTGAAACGCCGGTGCACCCACAGGTATTGCTCCGGCATTTCGCGGATCACACTTTCCAGTAAGGCATTCAGGCGCGTGGCATCCTGTACGGCATCAGCGGAGGGAAAGTTATCCAGCGCCGGGCACAGGGTCAGCAGGTAACCCTTATCGTCCGGCAGGCGGGTCTGGTAGAAGGGAACAATCGCTGCGCCACTGATCTTTGCAAGGCGTGAAGGTGTCACAAGCGTCGAGGCCTGCACCCCGAAGAAAGGGGCAAACACAGACTGGCTGCCGCCGTGGTTCTGGTCGGGGGCATACCAGACCGGCACACCGGCTTTCAGGCTGGCCAGCAGCCCGCGCATGTCATCGCGTGCAATGGCCTTGTCGAAACGGCGCTCGCGTGACTTGCGCATGACCGATTCAAACAGCGGGTTCTTGTGCTGGCGGTAGAGCACATGAAACGGGGTGTGCATGGCGAGCAGCCGCCCACCCAGTTCCAGGGTAGTGAAATGTGCGCTGAGCAGGATAACACCATGCCCCTGTGACTGTGCGGCAGCAAGGTGTTCAAGGCCGACCACGCGGGTGATGTCGCGCAATGGCTTTTCGCGCCCCCACCAGCACAGTGCAGTTTCGACAATCCCGCAACCCAGTGATTCAAAGTGCGCCTTCAGCAGAGCGTTACGTTGTACTGTGGTTTTTTCCGGGAAACACAGCGCCA
>JALVCM010000266.1 GCA_027010005.1 Thiohalobacter sp. | reverse complement strand
CTCAAGTATCTGTCGTGTCATTGCGTTACTGACTATTGTCCAGTATCAACAGGTGCCGCTCGGCGTCCAGGCCGGGTACCTGCAGGCGCTCGATCTGCAGCCGTCCGGCGTGTTCAAAATCATCCAGCTCGGTATCCGGCCGCGTGCCCTTCATAAACAGAAAGCGTCCCTTGTCGCTGACCAGGTGGCGCGTCATCCGGTACAGTTCCGCCAGGCTGGAGACGGCACGGCTGATCACCATATCAAAAGCCTGCGTCGGCTGATACGCCTGCATACGTGAATGCACCACGGCCACCCGCTCAAGCTTCAGTTCCGCTACCGCCTGGCGGATAAAGCGCAGCTTTTTATCGCTGGAATCCAGCAGCGTAATGTCCAGTTGCGGGCAGGCAATGGCCAGCGGCAAACCGGGCAGGCCGGCGCCGGTACCCACATCCAGCAGGCGGTCACCACGCAGGTAAGGCACTACCACGAGGCTGTCGAGGATATGCCGCACGACCATTTCGTGCGGGTCGCGCACAGCCGTCAGGTTATACACGCGGTTCCATTTCGCCAGCAGACCCACGAGTGTGGCAAGCTGGTGAAGCTGGCCCGTGTCGAGCTGCACAGGCAAGGCTTCGATCCCTTGCGCGATTTCTGCCTCGATGGCCGGGTCGGCAAGGCGGGCCGCGTTGACTGCCGCTGTCATCAGGCCGACTTGCGCGCCAGACCGGCTTTTTTCAGATGCACCAGCAGCAGAGATATCGCCGCAGGCGTCACACCGGGAATCCGCGCCGCCTGGCCGAGCGTTTCCGGCCGGGCGGCCAGCAGTTTCTCGCGCACCTCGCAAGACAGTCCCCGCACCTTGTGATAATCGAAATTATCCGGCAGGACCTTGTGTTCATTGCGTTGCTGACGGGCGATCTCGTCACGCTGGCGCTCGATGTAACCGTGATACTTTGCCTGAATTTCCACCTGCTCGGCGACCGCACCGGTTTCACCCGGCCCGATACCTTCCAGCTGCATGAGGGTGACGTAATCGAGTTGTGGCCGACGCAGCAGATCATCGACGCGCTGTTCAGCGGTCAGGGTTTCGCCGCCTGTGTCGGCAAGCTGTTGTGCAACCGCTGTGCCAGGGCGCACCCAGAGATCCTGCAGGCGCTGTTGCTCGCGCTCAATGGCCTCGCGTTTTTTGTTGAAAGCGCTCCAGCGTGATTCATCCACCAGCCCCATGCGGTAACCGACTTCCGTCAGGCGCAGGTCTGCATTGTCCTCCCGCAGCAACAGGCGATACTCGGCACGACTGGTAAACATACGATACGGCTCGAGTGTCCCGCGTGTAATCAGGTCATCGATCAGTACCCCGATATAGGCTTCATCACGGCGTGGACACCAGGCAGCTTCCTCACGGGCAACACGCGCAGCGTTCAGGCCTGCCACCAGCCCCTGGGCCGCAGCCTCTTCGTAACCGGTGGTGCCATTGATCTGCCCGGCAAAAAACAGTCCGCGAATAAAACGGGTTTCCAGTGACGCACGCAGGTCGCGCGGATCAAAAAAATCATACTCGATGGCATAACCCGGCCGGGTGATGTGTGCTTTCTCGAAACCGGGGATGGCGTGCACCATGGCCTGCTGAACATCAAAGGGCAGGCTGGTGGAAATCCCGTTAGGGTAGATTTCGTGGGTTTCCAGCCCTTCCGGCTCGATAAAAATCTGGTGCGACGTTCGGTCGGCAAAACGTACCACCTTGTCCTCGATGGACGGGCAGTAACGTGGTCCTGTGCCCTCGATGACACCCGAATACATCGGCGACCGGTCCAGCCCGGCGCGGATGATGTCGTGGGCGCGCTCACTGGTGTGCGTGATATGGCAACTGACCTGGCACGGGTGCTCACTGCCATCGGACATAAAGGAAAACGCCGGCACCGGGTTGTCACCGGGCTGCTCCTGTAGCTGGCTGTAATCGATACTGCGCCCGTCGATACGTGGCGGTGTACCGGTTTTCAGGCGTTCGACGCGAAACGGCAATTCCCGCAAGCGCTCTGCCAGCGCATTGGCCGGCGGATCACCGGCTCGCCCGCCCGGGTAATTCGACAGGCCAATGTGGATGTGGCCACCGAGAAAGGTCCCGACGGTCAGCACCACGCTGTCCGCCGTGAACCTCAGGCCCATTTGCGTGACTACGCCGGTTACGCGCTCACCCTCGACGATCAGGTCATCCACCGCCTGCTGAAACAGCGCCAGGTTGGGCTGGTTTTCAAGGCGATGCCGAATGGCCTGTCGATACAGCTGGCGATCGGCCTGGCAACGGGTGGCACGCACGGCCGGCCCCTTGCTGGCATTCAGGCGACGGAACTGGATGCCGGCGCGGTCGGCTGCGCGGCCCATTTCACCCCCCAGCGCATCGATTTCCTTCACCAGGTGGCCCTTGCCGATACCGCCGATGGCCGGGTTACAGCTCATCTGGCCGAGTGTCTCGATATTGTGGGTCAGCAGCAGGGTGCGTGCACCGCTACGCGCCGCGGCCAGTGCGGCCTCGGTACCGGCGTGGCCGCCACCGACCACAATCACCTGGAAATGTTGTTCGTTCACCATTGCTGCAAGCTATCGACTATCTATAAAGGTAGCGAATTGTACCCCAGATCAGCAAAAGACGATGAGGGAAGCCCGGATTAATCCGTCATTGCGAGCGCAGCGCGGCAATCTCTGTCAGTCTTGCACCAGGCCATGGAGATTGCCGCGCTGCGCTCGCAATGACGTGGGTTTACTCTAAATATTGATTGTTATTTAATATTGGTGTTAACTGTTTTATTATGTAATAACAATGTGTTATTAACAGCCTCGCTAAGACCTTGA
>JALVCM010000265.1 GCA_027010005.1 Thiohalobacter sp. | reverse complement strand
GGGCAAGTGATTGATCCAGGGATTCCCCAGTCGCATGGCCCAATAGGTCAGGGGACCAACAACGCCCGGCATCTGAAGCGGTTCCGGCACGAGCTTCTTCCATTTTTTGACCAGCTCACAACCGGTCTGCATGAGAACATAGGGGGCATTCCGTTCGCTCTGCCGAACCATCAGTCCACATTGCCTGAAGATCCGCCGGTATTCCTGCACGGATCGATAGACCACCGGGTAGTCACCTCCACGCCTCTCGGTCTTGCCCCGGACAGTGGACTCACGGCACAGGATGATCCCGCCCGGTTCAAGATGGGCAACCAATCTTCGTAACAGGGCAAGCACAGCCTGTTCATCGAGATACATGAGCAAGCCACCGAGAAAAACCACGCGGTAGTGCCCCTCTGGTTCGAATGACAGAACGTTACCAGCCACGGTACGAATATTCGGGTACGGAGCACTCCGCTCCTCCAGCGCCTGGTAGAGCGCGCCGCTACCCTCGACGGCAACCACGCGGGAGAAGTGCTGGGCGAATGTCTCGGCCCAGTAACCGACACCACATCCCAGGTCGAGCACCGTACCACGTGGATCAATATCGCGAAGCAGGCGCTTGACGATTCTGAATTCCGCCTGAAGACGATAGTGGCCCGCACTCACCGGGAAACCAAAACCGTCCATCATATACGGTCCCAGGATCGAGGCCTTGACCCCTGACCAATACTGATTGACTGCCGTGTGATCGATCTCAGGCAAGTGTAGGCACCGGCTCGATGGCAACAAGAGAACGGCCCGTAATGGAACGGCGGCTGCCAAACAGTTTTTCCGCTTCGTTCAGGTCTGCCAGCGTATCGATTTCGTACCACCGGTCTGCATCGAAAAAGACCGCGTCGAATGCAAGCAAACCATCCGTGACCATATCGGCGAATACGGCTTCGTAATACACACCGAGCCTGCCATCCGACACGTAGTCACTCAACCTTTCTGTCATCGTCTGCCAGGTTTTCAGTGACAGACTGTAGAGGTTCACCGTCTTGTAGCGGGGTGTATCGGAGCTGTTGCAGTCAGGGTGGAACGCCGCGACCCGGTTTCCGGAACCGAGCGCCACCGTGGTGCCGTTCATCCAGGGTCGCAGCCGGGAAATTGCGATCCGGTCCGGATAGAGCATGTCGTCCAGCAGCCTGGCTTCAAAAACCAGATCGCTTTCCACCAGCAGGAACGGTTCCTGAATCTGTTGCCGGGCCAGCCACAGGGAATAGAGGTTGTTGGTGGTGCGGTAGTCAGGATTAACAACGTAATCGACCCGCATGTCACTCGCCTTGCGGTGCAGAAAGCGACGGATCTGGTCACCCTGGTGTCCAAGCACCACCACCAGCCGATCGATGCCCTTTGCCCGCAGGTTATGAATCAGGCGATCGAGGATCGAGCGACCATTGACCTCTGTAAGGCACTTCGGGGCGTTTCGAGTCAATGGCCTCAGGCGGGTTCCTGTCCCTGCGGCAAGTAAAAGTGCTGTGGTAATACGGTTAGAATCAGTCATAGTCGGCCCTCGCAGAGTAAGTCGTTCACTGCAATGTCTGGTTTAAAAAAACGCACGCAGTTTCTGACGCCGAATACGTGTAATCCTGGTCCTGGTTTCTTCGTTGCTTGTCTCCTTCACGCTCTCTCGAAAAAGGTATGCTTTTCGGGAAAAAACACCTGCGTTACGTCGACTATCGTTCAGACAATACCCTGACGATCGATACGACAATCGTCGTCCGACCTTAATGCAGATACATGCCAGCGGGGATCTATAAGACGGGCAAAGCGAACGCCACGCAACTGATTGATACTAATGGATTGAAGCCACAACATCAATCCGGGAAGAGGCTATGAGTTGGCTGGAAGCCCAAAAGGCCTGCATTCTCAATCTGGATGCTGTGCATGAAAACCAAATCTAAACGCTGATAAAACACAACCTGTGACAGGGGATATCCTGGCAGCAAGAAATGAGAGGCCACTACAGGTGTTTGATAGAGATCTGGAAGGCTCGCCTGGGCAGGCGACCATGCAGGTAAGAGAGCTTCTAAAACAGATAGTTAATAGAGATCACCGTGCTCGTGGATGCCTCTGGTAAACATCTGGAAGCACGGTGTCAGCCAAGATTGGTAGCGGGGGTGCGATTTGACGGTTATCCAACAATTCTCATAGCTCTCTAAACAAACGCAATTACAATGCGTTATAAACAATATGAC
This sequence comes from Thiohalobacter sp., assembly GCA_027010005.1. Taxonomy (GTDB): domain Bacteria; phylum Pseudomonadota; class Gammaproteobacteria; order DSM-19610; family DSM-19610; genus Thiogranum. The sequence goes on along the minus strand of JALVCM010000265.1, from coordinate 634 downwards.
GCCAATCTTGACATTTCTGGTTTTGTCAATCATCCTTTGCAAATGCAAAGTATCAAAATCAGCTCGAAAGTCGATGAGGAAACCTGGAACGAACTCAAGGCCCTGGCCCGGGAGACTCACCGCAATGTGTCAGGATTGCTCACCGAAGCAATTGGTGAGTATGTCCGGCGCAAGCGCGTACGACCGGAAGTTCTCAATCACCTCGAAGATTCCATGAACGAGAACGAAGAACTGGGAAAGCTGCTTGCCAAGTAAAACCGTTGCCTTTCTCAGTCGAGATGAAGTCCTGGAAATCCACCGGGCTTTGCTGGAACGCTTCGGGGGATTATCAGGGGTGCGCGATCTTGGACTGCTGGAAAGCGCATTATTCCGTCCACGGACGGGCTATTATGAAGACCTCGCCGGGATGGCTGCAGCCCTTTTCGAATCCCTGATCATGAACCACCCTGTCATCGACGGTAACAAACGCGTTGCCTTCTTTGCCACCGACGTTTTTCTGCGTCTGAATGGCTACAAACTGAAGGTGGAAGCCAAAAAGGCGCATCGATTCCTTATCGGGTTACTGGAAAAAGCGTGCTGCACATTCGAAGAATTACTGCCGTGGATACGCGAGCACGCGGTAAGAATGTAGCCC
>JALVCM010000264.1 GCA_027010005.1 Thiohalobacter sp. | reverse complement strand
CGAAGCGATGGAACAGCGCCTGCTCAAGGAGGGGCCGGTTACGCCGTTCACCCTGCCGCCCGAAGCAGTGCTCGCCAGGGTCGTCCATGCACTGGAAAGCCGACGACCCAGGATCCGCTACTATGTAACCGTTCCAACCTACCTCTTTGGCGCACTGCGCCGGCTGCTGCCCTTCCGGGTGCTCGATTGGGCATTGGCAAGAGCCTCGGGCGGGGGCACGCGATAGCCTGCCAGAAAGTCCTTCATGCTTCTGTGACTCCCATCTCCCTGCAATGTAGAGGGGCTGAAGTAGACTACCCGAGACCGCGACACTCTATGACATACGGAGGCGGTAGCTTGCCCGGGATCGAACGCCCCGGATAATGGATCCAATAGAAACAGTCTACGGCGTTCTCCGCTGGATTATGGCTGCTATGGCTTTTTCTGACCGCGTCTGCTTATCGCCCAGCGCCAACTCTTGACGCTTGGCCTCGGATAGTCACGGTCCCGAAACGCGAGAAGAATCTTGTTGAGCAGCCAGGCGTGGGCCAATTTCAGGTGTGACTCCTTCTGTGTCCAAATTGCTTAGTCCAATCCTCATTGAGGCTCTCGTCGTCGAGCTACGAGTATGAATTTCAAACGTATGACCCCTCTTTCGGGGTGCCATGATACCTCGGAGCGTCACGCTGTCCACGGCGCTACCGAGATGCTATCTGACATCGAGCGGTTATCTGAAGGAAGGATCCGTCATGGCGTTTCGGATCGAGAGTGAATACAACAATGGAAGGGGATGAATCCATGTTGAGACAGCTGTTTATAGGTCTGGTTACACTTGTTGTTCTCGTAGTGGGCGGACTAGTCGAAGGTTGCGATAACGGTGGCCTTTCGGCAAAAAGGCTGAACGACACAGCCCAAGTATCTTCCAACGGTGAAGATTTTAACAGTGAAGATTCTGAAGTGGCTCCCCAGAGCGTGAAAGAACAGAAAGTTTGCGATTTTCAGCGGGGATGGGCGCACGACGTTCGGGGTGGACTTGGGGGGAAGATTGTAAAGGTAACTACGCTCGCGCCAACTGGCCCGGGATCCATAAAAGAGGCACTGGACAGCAAGGGGGCGCGTGTTGTTGTATTCGAGGTTGGGGGGGCGATTGATCTCGGAAAAGAGTCTCTTGTTGTAAAGGAGCCATTTCTCACAATTGCGGGGCAAACTGCTCCAGATCCTGGTATCACCCTAATAAATGGTGAACTGATTGTGGCAACTCATGATGTCGTTGTTCAGCATATTCGAGTTCGTCCTGGGCAGGGATCGCATGGGAAAGGCTGGGCGCCGGATGGCATATCTCTCGAGGCTGCCTATAACGTTATCATTGATCATTGTTCTATTAGTTGGGCGATTGACGAAAATCTAAGCGCCTCCGGACCGCGCTTTGAAGGTAAGACCCCGGATGAGTGGAGACGTAATACATCTCATACAATTACATTTAGCAATAACATCATTGCGGAAGGGTTAAATAAGTCAACTCATCCTTATGGTAAGCACTCCAAAGGCAGTCTAATTCATGACAATGTTACTGCAGTATTGATATACGAGAACCTCTATGCAAGCAATGCGGATAGGAACCCTCTATTTAAGGGAGGGAGTAGGGGGGCTATTGTAAACAACTATATGTACAACTCGAAGCGATACGGCCCAAGTTATGCGCTGATAGAAAACGAGTGGGGGACATTGCCTCATCAGGTCGGGGCTCTGTCGCTCGTAGGTAACGTGTTTCAGGCTGGCCCAGATACCGACACCGATAAGGCTGCATTCTTTAATCTCGTCTTTGGCCCTTTGGTGGCTTATTTCGAGGATAATGTTGCGCTTGATGTGGATGGAAGTGAGCTTCCGCTGCTGCATGAAGCCAAGTTCACATCCGTCACGGAGTTGCCAGTTGCGCCTTTTTGGCCTTCGGGGCTTAAGGTGTACCCGGCAAGCGAAATTAAGGAGCGCATACGGATTAATGTCGGGGCGAGGCCGTGGGCGAGAGACGATATTGACGCAAGGATCGTTGCACAGTCTATAGACGGCGTCGGTCGAGTTATTGACAGTGAAAACGATGTTGGGGGATATCTTTCCCAGCAAGAGGCTTACGGTGTGTTCGATCAATCAAAATGGGATGATTGTTTTAATAGGAAAGAATAGATACTGTTGTTGAAGATAAGATGGATATGCGGAGGCCTGTGACGCAACGTCGCCGTAGCTTTATGATGTGAGTGGTCGAGGTATGTAAATCAGTATCTGAAATCGATAATTGAATGTCGATGGGCGGTCCATAACGTGGGGTATAAGATGGGCGAAATAGAAAAGGGAGAGAGGGGGTATGAGGGTTGCGTTGCTAGCGAATACTTGCTGGTATATCTATAACTTTAGGAAGACGCTAATTCAGCGCCTTGTCAGTGAAGGCTACGAGGTTTTGGTGTTTGCACCAAACGATAGCTATGCTGACGAATGTGCGTCCCTCGGCGCTCAGCACGTGCCTATCGGGATGTCCCGAACGGGCGTGAATGTTCTGTATGAGTTTGTATCCGTTTTCTACATTAGGCGTGCGCTAAAGATAAATAATGTGGCGTTGGTGCTAAGTTACACGCCCAAGGGCAATATATACACCGCGCTCGCTACCAGAGGAACATCAATCAAGCAGTTTGCGAATATCTCGGGCCTTGGTAGAGTTTTTTCGGGTTCTTCGGCGCATATATACTTTGTAAGCACGTTGTATAAGGTGTTGTTTAGACGTATAGAAAGAGTGTTTTTCCAGAATGGAGACGATCAGGAGTTTTTTCTGAGAAATAAATTCGTTCGTCGTGATCGAGTGGTCTGCGTTCCAGGTTCTGGGGTAAACCTTCAGAGATTTCAGAAGGAGA
>JALVCM010000263.1 GCA_027010005.1 Thiohalobacter sp. | reverse complement strand
GAACCCCCTTCGTCATCCTCTATTGTACGAGGAAGCTTAGCGGCAGTTAGCCGGTAGATACTTCGGGTCAATCGTGGTGTTGGCAGCAACACCATTTGCTGGGTTCGCAGAGCAGACCCACTCGATGCTGCCTGTTGCATTGTCATCAGCCAGAGCAGCGTTGTTGATCTGTGGCATATAGGCCAGGACATTAGCGGCACCTAACTGCGGAATGCCACCCAGAGTGATGGTGATTTCACCTGTACCATTATCTACCGCTACATCAGTGATCTTGTCAGTCAGGATATTACCGCTCGTGACATCATCGCTGATTACGGTAGCATAGGTGTCAATACCATTCATGCCATTATCAGCAAACATTTCGGTCACACCCACTTTAATGGCACTGGCAGAAATGGCACCTTCAGAAACCTTGGCGCGGACGGTGTAATCCTGGTAAGCCGGCAGTGCAATTGCGGCCAGAATACCAATGATCGCCACAACGATCATCAATTCGATAAGGGTAAAGCCCTGTTGTACTTTCTTCATGAGTAAATCCTCTTAAACGTTAACGTATTGTCAAATAGCGTTGTTAAACAGAAGCCCTGCGGTGCTTCCCTGCGACTGACGTCGTGTCATCGGCAAGGCTGACCAGTTGCTTGGCTTGCCCTGTTTAATGCAGGCGGCGTGCCAGATCCATGGCGCTGCATGCAAATTATTGACGGCAGCTACCGTGAGCTTCTTTAATTTATTTCTGCAACAAGCAGATAGCGTCTTTGAGGGTGTCAGTGGTGGTGGGGCATGAGGGGTTCCTCCTTGAGTGATTTGTCACGATCTTCCCTGATCGCCAGCGTCAGTCTGACGCGATGTTTCACAGTATGTGACGCAATGCGTCACTTTTCCGGGTCCAGGCCAAGTTTTTTCAGACGGTAGCGCATGGCGCGAAACGTGATGCCAAGTTGTTTCGCGGCAGCCGTCTTGTTATTCCCGGTCTGGTCCAGCGCTTTGAGAATAGCCTGTCGCTCGATATTTTCAAGGTATTCTTCCAGTGCCACGCCTTCGGGTGGCGTGGCCAGTAGTTCTTCACCGGACATTGTGCCAACATCGGTAGTTTCGGGCAGGGCAAGGTCTGCAGGCTGGATTTCGTTACCCTCGCAGAGGGTGATGGCCCGCTCGAGGATATTCTCAAGCTCGCGTACATTACCGGGAAAGGCATAGCGTTGCAGGGTATTCAGTGCTTCAGGGCCGAGCCGGGTCCCGGACTCTTCCGGTGACAGTCGTGCAAGGATGTGTTCAGCCAGTAGAGGTATATCTTCCCGCCGCTGACGCAGGCTGGGTACCGTGAGTTCGATAACATTAATTCGGTAAAACAGGTCCTGGCGGAATGAGCCTTCTTCAACCAGCCCCGCCAGATTCTTGTGGGTGGCAGACAGGATGCGAACATCTACCGGGCTTTCCTTCTGTTCGCCGACAGGGCGTACAGCCTTTTCCTGGATGGCGCGCAGCAGCTTGACCTGCATAGACAGTGGCAGTTCGGCGACCTCGTCCAGGAACAGGGTGCCACCATTGGCAGCCTGGAACAGGCCTTCCTTGTCGGTGGATGCCCCGGTAAAGCTACCCTTGCGGTGCCCGAAGAATTCACTTTCCATCAGTTCGGAAGGGATGGCACCACAGTTAACCGGGACAAACGGCTGCTCGCAGCGTGGCCCCTTGGCATGGATCAGTCGTGCCACCAGTTCCTTGCCGGTGCCGGATTCCCCACTGATATAGACGGGGGCCTGGCTGCGCGCCAGCTTGGCAATGGTGTGGCGGATAGTCTGCATGACGGCCGAGTCACCCAGCAGGGTATCGCGGCTGCGCCGGTCCCGTTCGGGAAACTCGCTGAGTTTGAGTGCGCCATTGACCAGGTTGCGCAGTACACCAAGATCCACCGGTTTGGAAACAAAGTCGAAGGCGCCGACCTTGAGTGCCTGGATGGCGGTTTCCATACTGCCGTGGGCGGTGATGACTGCGACTGGCAGGTCGGGTTGCTGCTGCTGGATGAATTCCACCAGCTCCAGCCCGTCGCCGTCCGGGAGACGCATGTCAGTCAGACATAGATCAAACTTTTCGCTGGACAGGAGTTCCTTCGCCGCGGTGATATTGGCGGCCGAACGTGTATCGATGTTCATGCGCCCCAGCGTCAGCTCCAGTAGCTCACGGATATCGGGTTCGTCATCGACGATAAGGGCCAGTGGTGTGCTCATGGCAGCATTCTACCAGAGGTTGCGGGTCTGGATGCCGGCTTGCGCCGGCATGACGGCGTGTTAATCATTGACGGCGGCAAACTCGATACGGAAGCAGCTGCCACCTTCACTGCGACGGTGGTAGCTGAGGTGCGCACGGTTTTGTTCACAAAGTTCGCGGGCAATGTACAGGCCCAGGCCGGTTCCGCTGTTTTCCGTGGTGAAAAACGGTTCGAAGATTTGCGTGGCAACCTCCGGATCGATGCCCGGGCCACTGTCCAGAATTTCGATTCGCACTCTCCCGGTATGATTTCCTGTGGCACGTAACTGTACCGTGGTTTGTTCGGGCGAGTGGCGTAGCGCATTTTTGCAGAGGTTTGCGAGCACCTGGCGAAGGTGACCCGGATCGCATTCTATAGACAGGTCATCCTCACCAGTATCCACTACGAGGCGTACCGCATCAGCACCTTCGGTTTCAATAAACTCGCCGTGGAACAGTCTCAGCCATTCGCCAAGTTGCAGCGCCTGTGGCTGACTGGTCGAGCGCCGTGACAGTTGCAGGATACTTTCGATAATTTCATTAACACGCTGACTGTGGCTGTTAATAATTTCAGTCAGTCGCTTGTCACCGCTATTCAGTGTCTCGGACTCGGACAGTAACTGGGCTGCATGACT
>JALVCM010000262.1 GCA_027010005.1 Thiohalobacter sp. | reverse complement strand
CAAACCGGACAGTGTCAGCGGCACACCAATATCATTATTCAGGTTTCCACGTGTCACCAGGGTTTCGCCGCAGGGACGCAAAATTGCTGCAATCATCTCCCTGACCGTGGTCTTGCCATTACTGCCGGTCACGGCGACCACCGGCAGATCAAAACGTGAGCGCCAGTATGCTGCCAGCCGCCCCAGCGCAACACGTGTATCAGCGACCTCGAGCTGTGGCAGCGGAGACTCCACAATGTGACTGACAGCTGCCGCCACCGCACCTTCGTGCTGTGCCTGCTGCAGGTAATCATGACCATCAAAATTCGGCCCCTGAAGCGCAACAAACAGGTTTCCCTGACTGAGGGTTCGCGTATCGGTGCTCAGGCCGGTAAAGGTGACATCCGCACCATGGAGCGTGCCTTTCAGCACGCGGGCGGCTTCAGACAGCAGCATGCTCATCATGTCCCGTCACCTTTCAGACAACGTGCTACAAAATCACGGTCACTGAACGCAGTTTTGAGATCACCAACCTGCTGTGTCTCCTCGTGCCCCTTGCCCGCTACCAGGACCAGGTCATCCGTGCCGGCACCGGACAGTGCTGTACGGATTGCTGCACCGCGGTCTTCAATCTGTACCACGTTCTGTGGCTGCGCCATACCGGCGAGAATCTGCGCCATGATGTCCTTTGGCGCTTCGTGGCGCGGGTTATCGCTGGTCACTATGACACGATCCGCATAGCGTTCGGCAACAGCGCCCATCTGTGGGCGTTTGCCGGCATCACGATCCCCGCCCGCACCGAATACACACACCAGGTCCCCGCTGCAGTGCGGCCGCAATGCCTTGAGGGCAGCTTCGAGTGCTGCCGGGGTATGGGCAAAATCAACCACGGCACGCGCCCGGCCCGGCACGCTGAACATCTCCATCCGGCCCGGCACGGTGGTTACCTGTGACAGGCACTGCACCGCATCATCCAGCGTCTGTCCGGACGCCAGCAGGGCCGCAAGGGCTGCCAGCAGGTTTTGCGCATTGAAATCACCCAGCAGGCATGTTTCGAACGTTGCTGCGCCAAAACTGGAATCCACATTCAAGGCCATACCCTGTGACAAGGCACGCAGTGAACGCAGTGCCAGCCATTCATCCGCCAGCGGCTTCGTGTTCACCCCTGTCTGCCAACTGATAATACGGACCTTGCCGGCCAGTTCGGCTGCCAGCTCACGACCGAAAGCGTCATCAGCATTGAGTACGGCACATTGCAGTCCGGGCAAGCGGAACAGCCGCCGCTTGGCATCGGCATACGCCTCAACGCTACCGTGGTAATCAAGATGGTCACGACTAAGCTGGGTCAGTACAGCAGTATGAAAATGCACACCGGCGCAGCGATACTGGTCCAGTGCATGTGACGAGACTTCCATGGCAACCTGTTTCACACCGACATCCCGTAATGTCGCGAGCTCTTCCTGCAGGCGCAAGGCATCCGGAGTGGTGTGTGTTGGTGCATTCAGATTACCGTACACACCGTAACCCAGCGTTCCCAGCAAACCGGCCGGCTTGCCACCTGTCGACAGGGCCTGGGCAATAAAATGGCTGACCGAGGTCTTGCCATCGGTACCGGTCACACCGATTACCTGCATATCCCGTGACGGTTCAGCATAAAAACGGTCTGCAATCACACCAGGCTGCCGCGCAAGACCGGCAACCGCAATGGCCGGTACAGGAATATCGGCAAGCAACACATCTGCAGCACGACAACCTTCAGGGTCATAGACCACAGCCGCGGCGCCCTGCCCGATGGCCTGCGCAAGATACTCCAGTCCGTGTGTCTGTAGCCCCTGGTACGCCAGGAACAGGTCTCCCGGTTGCACGACACGACTGTCTGCCGCCAGACCCTGAACGCAAATATCTGCAGGCACACGCTGATCGACCAGCCCTGCCAGCAGGTCAGTAAGCGGCATACCGCGCGAAGAAGCCTGCACCGCCATCATGCCGGACCTCCCTGCCCGTCCCGCTGCGTGTGTAATAACTGAACGTCATCCGGTGTTACGTTAAGCAGCCGCAAGGCACCTGCCATGATGCGGGAAAAGGCAGGACCGGCTACCAGCCCGCCAAAATGCTCACCATTTCGTGGCTCATTGATGACCACCGCGATCACCAGCCTCGGATTGCTGGCCGGGGCCATACCGGCAAACACCGAAATATACCTGTCATCCGCATAACCACCGGATATGGATTTGTGCACTGTGCCGGTTTTTCCCGCCACCCGGTAACCCGGTACAGCAGCCTTTGGCGCAGTACCACCTTTGTGCACTACGGCCTCCATCATGTGCCGCACACTGCGCGCCACTTCAGGCGAGTAAACGACTTCGCGTTCCGGCTTCTGTTCACGGCGCAACAGAGTAACCGGCACACGGTAGCCGTCGTTGGCAAATACGCTGTAGGCCTGCGCCAGCTGCATCGCAGTCACGGAGAGTCCATAACCGTACGCCAGTGTTGCACGCTCGATATCGCGCCAGCGATGATAATTCGCCAGGTGACCATCGGCCTCGCCGGGGAAACCACTGCCTGTGGAGATGCCAAACCCAGCGTCTGACAGAAAGCCCCACAGGATTTCAGGTTCAAGCGATAAAGCAATCTTGCTGGCCGCAACATTACTCGACTTGCGAATCACGCCGGTCAGATCCAGCACGCCATAATCGTGCATGTCACGTATGGTATGTACGCCTACCTGGAACAGGCCCGGTGACGTATTAATATGAGTATCGGCGCGGTACTTCCCTGTCTGCAGGGCTGCCGCGATGATGAACGGCTTCATCGTCGAGCCCGGTTCAAAGACATCGGTAACAGCACGGTTGCGCAACCTGCCGGGTTTGAGACGCCTGCGGTTGTTCGGATTGAAAGACGGCTGGTTGGCCAGGGCCAGCACCTCGCCGGTATGACTGTCGAGCACCACCACCGACCCGGATCGTGCATGATGCTGTGCGACAGTTGCTTTCAGTTCACGATAAGCCAGGTACTGGATACGACGGTCAATGCTTAACGCCAGGTCACGACCCGGGTGCGCCGAACGGATATTCTCCACGTCCTCGACAATTTTCCGCCGCCCGTCCTTGATGACACGCTTGGCTCCCGGCTCACCTGTCAGCCACTCATCGTATGCCAGCTCCAGCCCTTCCTGACCGTGATCATCCACATTGGTAAAACCGATCAGGTGACTGGCCACTTCGCCAGCCGGATAGTAACGCCGGTACTCGCGCTGCAGGTAAATACCGTGCACACCCAGCGTCATCACCTGTTGCGCAAGATCCGGGGCAACATGCCGGCGCAGATAGACAAACTCACGGTCCTTGCGCTGACCAATCAGGCGCTGTAGCCGGTCAGCATCCAGCGCCAGCAGCTGCGCCACCCGTGACATCTCGCCGGGTGATGCAACAAGCTCCTGGGGATTGACCCACACTGACTGTACCGGTGTACTGATGGCCAGCGGCTCACCGTTACGATCGGTGATCATTCCCCTGTGTGCAGGTACCTGCACGACACGCAAATGACGAGCGTCACCCTGCTCCTGGAGAAATGCCTCATCCACCAGCTGCAGCTGTGCACTGCGTCCGGCAAGCACACCGAAACCGACCAGCATCAGTCCGATTAAAACAAACCGTCGTCCCCGGCTGATATATCTCTCGTGTGTCATGGTTTCAGGATCACCACCTGTTGCGCGCCGGGAATCTGCATCCCCAGGCGTTCACGCGCGGCCGACTCGATCTTGCCGTGCGTGGTATGTGTACTTTGCTCGAGCTGCAACTGCCCCCATTCCACATTCATGGCATCGCGCTCACCCTCAAGCTGCTGAAGCTGATTGAACAGCTTGCGGCTTTCGTGACGTGACCAGGCGGCACTCATGGCACTGACAATGACCGCCACCAGTAACAGTGGAAAGAGAAACGCCCTCATGCCACCCGCTCCGCAACACGCAATACCGCACTGCGTGCACGCGGGTTGGCACTGGTTTCTGAATCATCAGCGCGAATCTGCTTGCCCACCGGCTTCAGTTTTGGCGCATAGCCTTCCGGTATGACCGGAAAGTCCGGCGGCAACTGCGGGCCGCGGTGCTGCTCGCGGATAAACCGTTTTACGATGCGATCCTCAAGCGAGTGGAAGCTGATCACGGCCAGTCGGCCGCCGGGCGCCAGCGCCTCGACCGCCTGAGGCAGAACGGCCTCGAGGTCTTCCAGTTCCCGGTTAATGAAAATCCGTATGGCCTGAAAACTGCGTGTTGCGGGATGCTTGTGACGCTCACGGCCCGGAGCAGCTGACTGGATCAACTCGGCCAGCTGCAGAGTAGTCGTAACTGGCGACTCCTCACGGCGGTTTACAATGGCACGCGCAATACGCCGTGAGAAACGCTCCTCACCGTACTTCCACAATACATCAGCGATCTCCCGCTCCGACGCCTGCGCCAGCCACTCGGCTGCACTGGGGCCGACCTGTGGATTCATGCGCATATCCAGCGGTCCCGGCTGCATGAAACTGAAACCGCGTGCCGCATCATCCAGCTGCGGTGACGACACACCAAGGTCCAGCATGATTCCATCCACTCGTCCCTGCCAGCCGAGGGCTGACACTTCGCTTGCCAGGTTGCCAAAACTTCCTTCGCGCATCAGCAGTCGTGCCTCACCGGAAAACCGGCTGGCGGCAAAAGCCAGGGCGTCAGGATCCTTGTCGAAGGCAAGAAGCCTTCCTTCGGGGCCGAGCTTGTCCAGAAGCGCTGCCGCATGTCCGCCACGTCCAAAGGTTCCATCGATATAGAGGCCATCCGGTTTCACCCGGAGGGCATCCAGTACCTGTGTCAACAGTACCGGTTGATGCTGGTGACTCATCGCTGTTACAACGTCAGCGATTCAAGGGGGGACGGTTTGTCACCATCTTCCGCACGCCCTTTCCAGCTACTACCGATATTCATCCAGGTTTCGTCATTCCAGATTTCAAATTTCCTGCCCACACCCACCAGCGCCACCGTCTTGTCCAGCCCGGCGAAATCACGCAGGCGCGGCGCCAGTAAAATACGGCCATTTCCGTCCATCTCGACTTCTGTGGCATAACCGACCAACATACGCTGCATGTCGCGCGTACGACGATCCAGGTTCGGGGTATTGATAAGACGATGTTCGATTTGTTCCCACTCGGGCTGGGGATACAGCAACAGGCAGCCATCATCGTGGACCGTCACCACCAGACGGCCCTCGTAGCGCTCGCCGATTTCACCCCGGTAACGGGTTGGCAAGGCCAACCGTCCCTTGGCATCGAGCTTGACTGTACTACCACCTCGAAACACCGGACTCCCCTTGACCCCCGCTTTTTTCCACTAAATTCCACTGAATCCCACTTTTTGACACTATAGGTAGCAAATCCCCACCTTGTCAAGGCGAGAAATGAAAAATCCTGCTTTACGGACAGTAACTTAGCGAAGACAGACCGGGCCGGGGAATTTACCGCCCAATCCATAAATGAGGTTTAAACCGGAAATCATATAGTTGCTACAGCTTGCTGTGGAAATGCTTCAACTTGGAGGTCGATATAGCCAGTAGTATATAATTATTTCTATGTATGGTTAAGTTCTAATTATCAATTTATACTAGCCAAAGCTGAATTTAATCGTCAAAGAGACCCTCAACATGGAAATAAAGGCCTTTTTTGATTCGCGCACGTCCACATTGACCTATGTGGTCTATGATCCGTCCAGCAAGGACGCCGTCATCATCGATCCGGTGCTTGACTATGATCCCGTTGGGTCAAAAGTCTGGACAGAATCTGTTAGCAAAATTCTGACGTTTATTGAGGACAATGCGCTGACACCACGCTTTATCCTGGAAACCCATGCGCATGCCGACCACCTGTCCGGTGCACAGATGATCAAGGAAGCCTGTCCTGATGCACAGGTTGCGATTGGTGAGCGCATCACCATCGTTCAGGATATTTTCAGAAAAGAATTCAATTTACCCGACGACTTCCCCACTGACGGCAGCCAGTTTGATCACCTTCTGAAGGAAAATGAAACCCTGCAGGCCGGTACGCTGGAATTTTCAGTGATCTTCACACCGGGACATACACCGGCCTGTGCCACCTGTCATTTTGTTGATGCCATTTTTACCGGTGACACGCTGTTCATGCCGGATGGCGGAACCGGTCGCTGTGACTTCCCTGCCGGCAGCGCAAAGGACATGTACCACTCCATCATGCACAAGCTGTATACCCTGCCGGACGAGACCCGTGTTTTCGTCGGTCACGACTATCAGCCAAACGGACGCGAACTGGACTACGAGACGACAATCGGCGAACAGAAAAGAAACAATATCAACCTGAAGGAAGGCATGAGTGAAGATGAATTCATTCGCTTCCGTAATGACCGCGACAGGGAACTCAGCGCGCCCAGACTACTGTATCAAAGCATCCAGGTGAATATCGATGCCGGATCACTGCCGAAAAGCGAAGCCAATGGAAAACGTTTTCTGAAAATACCGATCAACATCTTTCGTCCGGAAACCCGTACAGAAAACCTGGCGCTCGACGAGGTCGGCTAGAACGGGATGTCGTCATCGAAGTCACCACCGGCTGTTGCCGCGGGTGCCGGGGCCTGTGCCGACTGTGAAGCCGACGCGCCGCCAAAGTCTGCGCTGCCGCCACCACCACCACGACCGCCAAGCATCTGCATCTCGTTGGCGATAATCTCTGTGGTGTAACGGTCGTTGCCATTCTTGTCCTGCCACTTGCGGGTCTGCAGCTTGCCCTCGATGTAGACCTGCGAACCCTTCTTCAGGTATTCCCCGGCAATCTCGGCCAGACGACGAAAGAACACTACGCGATGCCACTCGGTTTTTTCCTTGTTCTCACCGCTTTGCTTGTCTTTCCAGGTTTCGCTGGTCGCCAGCGTGACATTCGCCACCGCATTACCATTCGGCATATATTTCACTTCCGGGTCGGCACCCAGATTTCCCACCAGAATGACTTTGTTTACGCCTCTTGCCATGTTTTACTCCTGTCCGGGAAGCCGCATCCCTGCGCTTCCTCTGTCATTTTTGTGTATCGTGTACTGCAACCAGCGGCCATGATAACGGCTGATCGCGCTAGTGCCCAGCCTGTCGTTCGGGCACTTGTAAGCCATTGATTTTCAGTCAGCCTGCTGCCCCGACAACCGCTTCCAGTGCAGCCTCGTCGAGCAACTGCGGGTCGATTTTCAGATAGGCGACCCCGTCCTCGGCAATCACCACCGCCTCGGCCACACCCGGCACCGCGATAATCTGCTGCGCCAGCAACTGTGCCGCTGCCGGATCCAGCATCCCGATCCTGAGCAGCCGGGTATTGAGGTAGGCCGGCGCCTCCATTCCCAGCGCCAGCACCAGCCATGCCAGCGCCACGAGTGCACAGAACAAAAACACCGAAGACAAGCCGAAACGCCCGTGCAGCCATCCCCCGGTCGTACCTCCGACAAAGGCACCGAAGAACTGGGCACTGGAATAGAAACCCATGGCCGTGCCCTTGCTGTCCGGCGGTGCCATCTTGGAAATCAGCGAGGGCAGCAGTGCTTCCAGCAGATTAAACGCGGAGTAAAAGATGAATAAACCGATACCAATCGCCAGTACCTGAGTGTGAAATCTGAACAAAACCAGCTCCGCCACGGCCACAATGACCACAGAAGCAACGAAAACCTGCTTCATGCGCTGGTGTTTCTCGGCCTGGATGATAAAGGGTATCGCCATGGGCAGGGAAAGCAGCAATACCGGCAGGTAGACTTCCCAGTGTCTTGACACCTCCAGCCCGGCCAGGTCACGCAACGCCAGCGGTAACACCACAAAGCTGGCAGTCAGAATCAGGTGTAGCGAAAAAATACCCGCGTCCAGCCGCAGGAGCTGTGAATTGCGCAACACTCCGGAAAACTGTTCAGGCACCGCTTCGGCATCACGCCGCACCCGTGACACCACGGGGTTTGGCACCAGCAGCAGGATCACCACAATGCCCCCCAGCGCCAGTACCGCCGTCAACCAGAAAATCCCCGGCACCCCGATCCAGCTGTTCAGCAACGGCCCCAGCACCATGGCAACAGCAAAGGATGCACCGATGCTCATCCCGATAATGGCCATGGCCTTGACCCGGTGCTCCTCGCGGACAAGATCCGCTGTAAGCGCCATGACAGCCGCGGCAATCGCCCCGGCGCCCTGCACGGCCCGCCCCGCGATGACACCCCAGATGGTATCGGCACTGGCCGCCATGGCACTACCCAGGGCAAATACCAGCAACCCGAACACGATGACCGGTTTGCGCCCGATCCGGTCAGACAACAGCCCGAATGGAATCTGCAGGAAAGCCTGGGTCATACCGTATATCCCGATCGCCAGCCCGGCCAGCGCCGGTGTAGCGCCATCCAGGTGCTCGGAATACAGGGCAAAGACCGGCAGGATCATGAACAACCCCAGCATCCGTAAGGCATAAATACCCGCCATGGATGCCGCGGTACGCGCCTCCGCTCGGGTCATATTCTGGTCTACGGGCGTACTCTCGTTCACTAAACAGATTTCCCTTTGGTCAGCCATCGTGAAACGCCGTATAGTATCAGGTTGCCCAATTTGCCGGAAACAGTATGGACACCATTCGCCTGCGCGGTGCGCGCACGCACAATCTGCAAAATATTGATCTCGACCTGCCGCGTGACCGGTTGATCGTGATCACCGGCCTGTCAGGCTCCGGAAAATCGTCGCTAGCCTTCGATACTATTTACGCAGAGGGACAACGCCGCTACGTGGAATCGCTGTCCGCCTATGCGCGCCAGTTCCTGTCGATGATGGAAAAACCGGATATCGACCATATCGAGGGCCTGTCGCCAGCCATCTCGATTGAACAGAAGTCCACCTCGCACAACCCGCGCTCGACGGTCGGCACCATTACCGAGATCCACGACTACCTGCGCCTGCTGTTCGCGCGTGTCGGCACGCCACGCTGCCCCGACCACGGGATTACACTGGAAGCACAGACCATCAGCCAGATGGTCGATCACGTTCTGGAACAGGCCGATGGCTCGCGCTGGATGCTACTGGCACCGGTCGTCCAGGATCGCAAGGGTGAGCACCTGGCACTTCTGGAAGAACTGCGCGCTCACGGTTTCATCCGTGCGCGCATCGATGGTGAAGTCGTTGAACTGGATGACCCGCCCGAACTGGATCTGCGCCGCAAGCACAGCATCGAGGTGGTAGTTGACCGGTTCAAAATTCGTGACGATCTCAAGTTGCGGCTTGCCGAATCGTTTGAAACCGCACTGCGTCTCGCCGACGGCCTGGCGCGTGTCGTCAATATGGATGACAACACCGAAATCACCTTTTCCGCCAAGTTTGCCTGCCCGAAGTGTGGTTACTCACTGACCGAACTGGAACCGCGCCTGTTCTCGTTCAACAACCCGGTCGGCGCCTGCCCGACCTGCGACGGGCTCGGCGTGCAGCAATCCTTTGACCCCAAGCGGGTAGTCGCCAACCCGCACCTGAGCCTTGCCGGCGGTGCGGTACGCGGCTGGGACCGGCGCAATGCCTATTATTTCCAGCTCATCAGTTCGCTGGCAGACCATTACGGCTTCGATATCGAAACACCGTTTGATGAGCTGGAGGAACGTATCCAGCAAATCATTCTCTACGGCAGTGGTCGTGAACAGATCGAATTCCGCTATATCAATGAACGTAACGGTATCAAGGTCAGGCGACATCCCTTTGAGGGCATTCTGCGCAACATGGAACGACGCTACCGCGAAACCGAGTCCAACGTGGTACGGGATGAGCTGGCGCGCTACCTGAGCACACACCCCTGCCCTGACTGCGAAGGGACACGTCTTAACCGCTCGGCACGCAACGTCTTCGTGAATGAGTATACGCTGCCACAGATTGCAGCGCTGCCGGTCGGTGAAGCGAGTGAATTCTTTGCCGGGCTGGAACTGCCGGGCCGGCGTGGTGCCATTGCCAGGAAAATCGTCAAGGAAATACGTGATCGGCTGGATTTCCTGGTCAATGTCGGGCTCAACTACCTGTCACTGGAACGCAGTGCCGACACCCTGTCCGGTGGCGAGGCGCAGCGCATACGCCTGGCCAGCCAGATCGGCGCCGGGCTGGTCGGTGTCATGTACATCCTCGATGAACCCTCCATTGGCCTCCACCAGCGCGACAACCAGCGACTGCTCAATACACTGACGTTCCTGCGTGATCTTGGCAACACTGTTATCGTGGTTGAACACGACGAAGACGCTATCCGCTCTGCCGACCACCTGGTCGATATGGGACCGGGTGCCGGCGTACACGGTGGCAAGGTTGTGGCACAGGGCACCCCGGAAGAGGTCATCAACAACCCTGCCTCACTGACCGGGCAATACCTGAGCGGGGCACGCCGTATCCAGGGTCCGGATCGACGCACCCCCAATGACCCGCAGCGCCAGCTGCGTATTCACAAGGCTTGTGGCAATAACCTGAAAGACGTGGAACTGGACATCCCGGTCGGCCTGATGACCTGTGTCACCGGGGTATCCGGGATGT
>JALVCM010000261.1 GCA_027010005.1 Thiohalobacter sp. | reverse complement strand
CTTCGGCAAGGTCGACACCGAAGCACAACCGGAACTGGCCGCCAGTTTCCAGGTGCGCTCCATTCCCATGCTGGCCATCTTCCGTGAAGGCATTATGGTCTTTTCCCAGGCCGGCGCCCTGCCGGCTTCTGCACTCGACCAGCTGATTGAACAGGTCAAGGCGCTGGATATGGAAAAGGTCCGTGCCGATATTGCCGAGCAGCAGGCCAGCAAGAGCGAGCAGTAAGATGCATTACGCGGTGTTCCGGTTATGACACCCCGAAATCACTGAAGGGCTGGACCAGAACACTGTCACCTTCCCCGACGCCGCTGCTTTCCGCCGGTAGCAGGATAAAGCAGTTGGCAAGGCTCATGGATCTGAGCACATGCGAGCCCTGCAAGCCGGTTGTCGATACCTCCCAGTTTCCGTCTGCACTGCGCTGAAGAATGCCACGCTGGAATTCCATGCGGCCAGGCCCCTTTTTTAGCGGGTTGGTGCAACGTGCTTCAAATACCAGCGGGTCACGTGCCTGTGCGCCGCTCATCCGGCGGATGGCCGGCAGGACGAACTGGTAAAAGGTCACCATGGCCGACACCGGGTTTCCGGGCAGCCCGAAAAACACGGCATCGTCCAGTTTCCCGAAAGCCAGCGGTTTGCCCGGTTTCATGGCCATGCGCCAGAAGTTGATTTCGCCCAGTTCTTCCAGTGTCTCTGTGACAAAGTCGGCTTCGCCGACGGAGACACCGCCCGATGTCAGTACCAGGTCAGCCATCGTGGCCGCCTGCCGGAACGCATCACGTACGGCCTCGCGCCGGTCAGGGATGACGCCGAGGTCGTGGAAATCGACACCGGCATTGCTCAGCAGGCCATGCAGCGCATAACGGTTGCTGTCGTAGATCTGGCCGTTTTGCAGGGGGGTGCCGATACTGGTGAGTTCATCTCCTGTGGAGAAAAAGGCGACGCGCAACTTCCGGAATACGCGGATTTCGCCGACACCAACGGATGCCAGCAGACCCAGTTCGGCGGGTCCCAGCAGCTTGCCCGGTTCGAGCACGGTCTGGCCGGTACGCGTGTCCTCACCGGCATGACGGACATGCTGCTCGGCTTTTACCCTGGCCGGGTCAAACTGTATCTGTTCACCATCACGCTCGACCGCTTCCTGCATCAGGACGGTGTCTGCACCCGCCGGCATGACAGCGCCGGTCATGATACGCAGACATTGCCCTGCCTTGACCTCACCCGCATAGGGGGCGCCCGCAAACGATTCACCGATGAGCGTCAGGGTGCAGGGTGATGTGCCGGTACAGTCCTCGTAACGTATGGCATAGCCGTCCATGGCGGAGTTTGCGAAGGGTGGCACATCAATAGTGGAAACCACCGGTTCGGCGAGTACACGGTTCAGCGCAGCGCGCAGGTGCAGTTGTTCGTGGTCGCTGATCACAGGGACGGCATCGAGAATGCGCTGGCGTCCCTGTTCCACACTGAGCAGTTTTTGTGACGGGTCGGCGCAGCAGTCTGCGGGCGTATCGTTCATGTCGGGGTACCTGTCCGGTGAGTGTTTATGGTTTCAAGAATAAATCCGGCAACAGCCTGTGGCTGGTTGATATCCAGGCAGGGCAGTGTCGTATCCAGTGGTTCATCCGTGGCAATCGCAATAATGGAAGGATCTTCCGGGTACAGCAACGGTTTTCCGGTTGCGGCACGGTGCAGTTCAATTTTGGGGAAGTCGACATGCCGGAATCCTTCCACCAGTACCAGGTCGAGGTTGCCCGGCACGATGCGTTGCAGCAGTTCGGTGAGTTCCGGTTCTTGCGGTTCTACATTTTCCCCGATCCAGACGGTGCGATGCGGCGAGGCGATCAGGACCTGTTGCGCGCCGGCTTCCCGCAGGCGATAGCTGTCCTTGCCGGGTTTGTCGATTTCAAAATCGTGGTGTGAGTGCTTGACCATGCCGACACGTAAGCCCTGTGCCGACAGTACCGGCAGCAGCCGGGTCAGCAATGTGGTTTTGCCGGTTCCGCTATGGGCTGCAAAACCGATAACCGGGACGTGTGCGGTCAATGAATTCATGGTCAGGTCAGGGTGTGGATGATGCCAGACAGGCCCGCAGCTTTTCCTGATCCTGCTCAACATTCAGGTTAATGAACTGTTGTGGTACGTCGGAAAAATCCACGGGTTTGGCGCCGACTTCAGCAAGCCAGCCGTTGACCGGGCGTTGTCCGCGTTCGAGATAGTCCTGCAATGACGGTGTCAGTGAGGTGTCGAGCAGGCTGAACACCGGTTCAATGCGCTGGTTGAGGCTGGCCACACAGGCCCTGCATCCGCAGTCGGCAAAGGCAGCGGCCATGCGTGCCGGGTAGTCGTGTTGTACCAGGGGTGCATCGACCGGCATGGTCAACAGATAGCACCCCGGTGCAGCCCGGAGCCCGGCCAGTATGCCGGCCAGTGGGCCGGGGAAGGTATCCACAGCGTCCTTCAGTACCGGGTAACCATAACCGGCATACCGCTCCAGGTTGCGGTTTGCACTGATCATGAGCGGGCCTGGGTGTGTGGAGAAACGCTCGATCAGATGTTCGATGGCAGGTTTTCCGGCGATGTCCATCAACCCCTTGTCCAGGCCACCCATGCGGCTGCCCTTGCCGCCGGCGAGGATGAGCAGACTGATTTCCGTGAGAGGGATAGGGTTTCGTGCTGTCATGGTATCCGGGATTCCTTAAGCCGGAGTCTAGCACGGTGTCACCGGGGGGGCGCGATTGTGATAGGGTGTTGCAAGACTACCCGGACAATTACAGGGACATGCCAGCCACTCATTCAGGAACAGTTCACACTGATACGTGTAGCGATACCGACCTCGCTGTGATCGAACGTTTTGTCGATGCCCTGTGGGTGGAAAACGGTCTGAGTGAAAATACACTGGCGGCCTATCGCAGGGACCTGACCGGGTTTGCCGGCTGGTTAAAGGCGCAGGATCTGCCGCTGACCGATGCCGGCGAACCGGAACTGAACGGCTATCTTTCCGCGCAGTATCTTGCGGGGCGTAAAGTCCGCAGCAACGCACGGCTGCTGTCGGCCCTGCGGCGTTTTTACCGTTACCTGGTCCGTGAAGGCCGGCGCAGGGATGATCCGACCGCCAATATTGCCTCGCCGAAACTGGACCGGCCATTGCCACACACACTGAGTGAACGCCAGGTCGAACTGCTGCTCGGGGCGCCGGATACCGAACAGCCTATTGGCATACGCGATCGCGCCATGCTGGAGCTGTTGTATGCCAGTGGCCTGCGTGTATCAGAACTGGTGTCACTGACGGCCGACCGGATCAATCTCAACCAGGGCGTGGTCAAGGTGCTTGGTAAGGGCAACAAGGAACGTCTGGTACCGGTCGGTGAGGAAGCCTTGCGCTGGATGGCCCGTTACCTGGAAGCGGCGCGTCCGGTATTGTTGCGCGGCGCCTCGGTTGAACCGGTATTTGTCTCGCGCAAGGCCCGTGCCATGACGCGCCAGGCGTTCTGGTACCGGATTCGCCAGTATGCACAAAAAGTAAAGATTTCCACGCATTTGTCGCCGCATACCTTGCGGCACGCGTTTGCCACGCACCTGGTGAATCATGGCGCTGACCTGCGTGTCGTACAGATGTTGCTCGGGCATAGCGACCTGTCTACCACACAGATTTATACCCATGTGGCCCGTGAGCGGCTCAGGCAGCTGCACGAGCGCCACCACCCCAGAGGCTGAGTCTGGGGTAGAATGCTGAACCCAGACACGGAATCACTGTCCAATCCCGGCACCGATTCTTATAAATTGACAGGCCAAGCTATTGTGAATCCAGTAAAAACAGCCCTTATCGCACTGATGATTCTGTGCTTTTCCCCGTTCGTCAGTGCTGACGAGGCAGCTGACAAGGCGGCCATCCGTGCCACCCTGGCCGGTGCCGGCGTAACTTCCGTCGAGACAACACCCGTCCCGGGGCTCTATGAAGTCGTGATCGGGACCCAGGTGGTTTATGTCAGCAGCGATGGCCGTTACCTGTTGCAGGGTGATCTCATTGATTTCAGCACCCGGACCAGCCTGACCGAGGGCCGGCGGGCCAGCCTCAGGAAACAACTTGTCGATTCTCTCGATGAGAGCAAGATGATCATCTTCAGGCCGAAAAAAGTAAAACACGTTGTTACCGTGTTCACGGATATCGACTGCGGCTACTGCCGCAAGCTGCACAGCCAGATCGATGACTACCTGGCCAGGGGGATCGAGATACGTTACCTGTTCTTCCCCCGCGCCGGTGCACACACACCCTCTTATGACAAGGCGGTTTCGGTCTGGTGCGCGGATGACCGCAAGCAGGCGCTGACAGATTCAAAGAATCGCCGCCCGGTGCCGAAAAAGACCTGTAGTAACCCGGTCGATGAGCACATGCGCCTGGCTGAACAGCTGGGCCTGCGCGGGACACCTTACATCCTGTTCGAGAACGGCAAGTCAGTACCGGGCTATGTGGCACCGGACCAGATGGCCAGGATGCTCGACCAGATGAAGGTCGGGAGTATCAACTAGCCCGCAGCATACACTTGATTCAGGGAGTGAAGATGGAATCCACGCTGGATACCCACCGCAAGGCACGGTCTATTAATCTGGACGACGGGAAATACGGCACCATTGCAGAAATCGGTGCCGGGCAGGAAACTGCACGCTGGTTCTTCCAGGTCGGCGGGGCGGCGGGGACCATTGCCAAGGCCATGTCGGCCTATGACATGACATTCAGCGATTCCATCTATGGCAGTTGCAAGCGCTATGTCAGCCGCGAACGCCTGCAGGCCATGCTGCAACACGAATACCGTCTGGTCAATGAACGTCTGCAGGAGAAGCGTGGTGATACCAGCGCGTTCTTTGCATTTGCCAATACCGTTGCCACACACAGTTATGTCCGCCAGCAGGCGGGACACGGCTGGCTTGGCATTCGTTTCCAGACGCAACCCGGTGAGGAAGCCTCGCAGATTGATGTACATGTCTGCCTGCGCGGACAGGAAAGTCTGCAAGACCAGGAAACACTCGGCATCCTCGGCGTCAACCTGATTTACGGTGCGCTCTACCTGCACGAAACGCCCGAAGCCCTGATCAGGTCACTGCTCGACCAGCTTTCTCACGAGTTACTGGAAATCGACATGATCGATTTCAGTGGTCCTGCCTTTGCGGGTATTGATAATCGCCTGATGGCATTGCGGCTGGTGCAGTACGGCCTGTCCAGTGCGGCCATGTTCCAGGCCGACGGCAAGGTGGTCCAGCCAGCCGATGCACTATATAAAAAAGCCGTTCTGGTGGAACGCAGTCGTTTTCGCCCGCCAACACACCTCAATATGAATCTTCTCGACAGTGCCCATGCAGCATTTTGCAAGGAGCCTGATGTCAACCCTGACGATGTCATCGTGCTGAGTGAGATGACCCTGCATAACCTGGTGGAGGGTGAAGAAATCGATGTGGAGGATTACCTGCATCGCGCAGATATTCTCTGTGCGCTGGGCAAGCACGTGATGATTTCAGACTGTGGTGCATTTTACCGGCTGGCAGAATACCTGTTCCGTTATACACGGCAACCGGTTGGTGTGGTGCTTGGCGTGCCGACACTGCAGCAGGTTTTCGATGAAAAGTATTACCAAAGCCTGGAGGGTGGCATCCTGGAATCGTTCGGTCGAATGTTCAGGAATGATCTCAGGCTGTATGTCGGCCCGGCACTTGGCAAGAGCGGCGACCTGGTGACCGTGCACAACCTGGATATACCGGCCCACCTGGTGCACCTGTACCGGCACCTGCTGGAAAACGGCTATATCCGTGAGCTCACGGATATCCGTCGTGAATACCTGGCCATCTTTTCACACGCGGTACTGGAAAAGATCCGCCAGGGCGATGCCGGCTGGGTCGATATGGTGCCGGATGCCGTGGCGGACATTATCCGTAGCAAACACCTGTTCCAGTGTGAAGGCTGACGGGGCTGCAGGCAGCAGATAAATAATGATCGTGACAGAATTGTGAGATTTGCGTGACAGGCGCGTGAACTCCGGTCGGTACAACGTATCCCGGAGATCATTCCGCAACAGACAAATCCACAAGGAGCACGTCATGATGAAAAAACTGATCGCAGGCCTGGTGCTGGCCGGGGGGCTCAGTGCGACGGCACAGGCACATGAACTGACCGTTGAAATCACCAATCTCACCAACGGTATCTATTACACCCCGCTGCTGGTTTCAGCGCATAACCGGAAGACAGACCTGTTCGAGGCCGGCGAACCGGCCTCGGCCAGTTTGCAGGCAATGGCGGAAGGGGGCGATATCTCCGGCCTGGTCGCAGACCTGGAGTCGGCCGGTGCTCATATCGTGGCCAACCCGGCAGAAGGCTTGCTGGGCCCGGGTGAAACAGCGACCGCTTACCTGGAGACAAACAAACGGAACCGTTACCTGTCGATAGTCGCCATGTTACTGCCGACCAACGACGGGTTCATGGGGCTGGATGCACAGCGTATCCCCAAACATCGGGGAAGCTACACCTATTACATCAATGGATACGATGCCGGTACCGAAGCCAATAACGAAATCATCAATGGTGGTGGTGCGCCCGGGGTGCCCGGTATCCCGGCTGACCCGGGTGGCAACAGTGGCAGTGGAGCAACGGGTGTGACTGACAGCGAGCAGAATTCAGTGGTACACATACACCGCGGTGTATTGGGTGATATGGATCTGAACGGCGGTGTCAGTGATCTGAACGCTGCGGTCCACCACTGGTTGAACCCGGTGGCAAAGGTCGTGGTTACCGTTCGATAGATTTCAGGTCTGACGGCTGTTTTCCGGCAAGGCTCCCGACATGGCCGGGAGCCTTTCTTTTCCTGCTGTGGCTATAATGACAACATCCCGGGTTTTGAGTATTTCACTACATGGCTTACCGATTGCTTATCGTGGAAGACAATGCTGACATTGCACAGCTGATCCGGTTTCACGTTCGTGACCTGGGTTGTGAGGCAGACATTGCCGGTGACGGGCAGACTGCACTGGAACTGTTCCGGGAAAACAGTTACCAGCTGGTGGTGCTGGATATCATGCTGCCGGATATCGACGGGCTTGAGGTCTGCCGGCAATTGCGCACCCGCTCATCCCGCGTACCGATACTGATGCTGACCTCGAGAACCGACGAGCAGGATCGTGTCGCGGGTCTTGAGACCGGTGCCGATGATTACATCACCAAGCCTTTCAGTTTCCCGGAGCTCATGGCACGGATCAAGGCACAGTTCCGCCGTATCGAGGCACACGGGGAACAGGGTAACGGAACGCTTGCCCCGGTCGAGGCGGGTGATATCCATATTGATACGGCAAGGCGACAGGTCAGGGTGTCCGGCAGGGAAGTCGTACTGACAGCGCGCGAGTTTGACCTGTTGCTACATTTTGCCAGCCATCCGGGCCAGGTGTTCTCACGGATGCAGTTGCTCGAGAAGGTGTGGGGTTACCACTATGAAGGCTACGAACACACGGTAAACTCCCACATAAACCGGTTGCGTGCCAAGATCGAGGAGAACCCCGCCGAGCCGCGTTATATCCTCACGGTGTGGGGTGTCGGTTACCGCTTCAGTGAAGCATTGAACTGATGCTTCCACGTACCCTGTTCTCCCGCCTGGCCCTGTCCCTTATGTTGTTGCTGGCTGGCATAGGCCTGCTGTATGTGCTGCTCAGTACCAGCATGACGCGGCATTATCAGCAGGAATTTGTTCAGAGCCTGAACCGGGACCTTGCCAGCAAGCTGGTGATCGGCCGCAACCTGCTGAAGGACGGCATGCTGGACCAGCAGGCACTCAAGGAAACCTTCAACCACTACATGATGGTCAACCCGGACATCGAGATATACCTGCTCGACAGGTCCGGCCGCATTCTTTCCTATTCCGCAGACCCGGGCCAGGTGAAGCGGGAACGC
This sequence comes from Thiohalobacter sp., assembly GCA_027010005.1. Classification (GTDB taxonomy): domain Bacteria; phylum Pseudomonadota; class Gammaproteobacteria; order DSM-19610; family DSM-19610; genus Thiogranum. Next base: position 2,633 of record JALVCM010000261.1, on the reverse strand, counting down.
GTCGATCTCGAACCACTGGAACAGTTTTTTGCAGGCAGGCAATTCCCGCTACTGGGCGATGACCCGCGCAGTTATGAAAAGCGCAAGGTTTTTTCAGCCGCCCGCCTGATGATGGACGATGGTACACCCGCCTATCTGTATGTTGTCCTGCGCGGGCAGGAATATGAACGCCTCGAGGAACTGTTCCAGAATAATTTCCTGTTGCAGTTGTCGGGTGCCGCACTGCTCGCCAGCCTGGTCGTCGGCCTCCTGTTCGGGCTGGTGGTATTCCGCCTGCTTACCCGTCGTCTCAACCGGCTGGCGGGCCTGATGCAACGCTTCAGTGAGAGTGATTTTGAAGAGCCCGTGCGTTGGCCGGTGGAGCTTTCACGCGGTGACGAGATCGAGTCACTGGGTAAAACATTTAACCGCATGGCAGAACGCATCCAGGAACAGATCGAGGCGCTCAAAAAACAGGACAGCCTGCGTCGTGAACTGGTGGCCAATGTATCACACGACCTGCGTACCCCGCTGGCGGCGTTGCACGGGTATATCGAAACCCTGCATATCAAGGCAGAGGCATTTGATACAGAGACGCGTTCCGATTATCTGCGCATTGCCCTGCAGCACAGCCAGCGACTGACCCGGCTGGTGGATGAACTGTTTGAACTGGCAAAACTCGATGCAACCGACTCAGTCGTGGAAACTGAACCCTTTGCCGCCGCCGAACTGGCGCAGGATGTCATCCAGAAGTTCCAGTTGCAGGCGCAGCAGAAGGACATTCAGCTGACGCTCGATTGCGGGAACAATCTGCCGTTTGTCGAGGGTGATATCGCGCTCATCGAAAGGGTGCTGGTCAACCTGATTGCGAATGCCCTGCAACACACGCCGCAGGGGGGGTGTATCACCGTTTCATTGCATCAGGATGATGCCGGTGTACGAATACAGGTCGAGGATACCGGCAGTGGAATTCCGCAAGAAGATATCCCGAAAATATTCGAGCGCTTTTACCGGGGTGACAACCGTGCGCGAAGCGGGCACCACGCCGGACTGGGGCTGGCGATTGCAAGACACATTATACGGCTGCATGGCGGTGTGATCCGTGTCAGCAGCGAGCCGGGTCAGGGTGCGCGTTTCGAGTTTTCGTTGCAGGCAAGTGCTATGGTGTCCTGAGTGTATTACTCGACAACTTCCAGCGTTGCTGTATGTGTGAACAGCAGGTAACAACAGATCTGGTGTTGCGGCCACAGGCGTTCTGCGGCTTCGTGGTACAGTGCCAGTTGTGGCCGGTAGTGTTCAACCAGTGAGGCAAGTTGTTTTGTATCGCTGATGCGGTGTGACTTGTAGTCGATCAGGTGAACCGTCGTATCTGTGACCAGCAGGCGATCGATAATGCCGTATATTGTGCGATTATGCTTCCTGTATTGTACCGGGACCTCGTTCCACTGGCGGGTGTCCTGTGCAAATATCCATCCAAGTGATTGTTCGTCAAACAGGGCCTGTACTTCATTGCGACAGCTTTCCAGCAGGCTGTCGTCGGGCCGCATACCCTGTTCTTTTGCAATGCGCGCGATAACTTCATCGTCGATGGTTTTCCGGTTGGCTGTCAGCTGTAACAGGCGATGAATGATAATACCGCGCCGCTTTCCCTGCCCGTCACCCGATGCCATTACCTGGTCGTCCGTGCTGTGGCTGGGTGCGATTTCCCGCCACAGGCGTCCGCTGTGGATCGGCTGTTGCAGGCGTGGATCGACAGCGGGCACAGTTTCCGGTTGCACGGACACTGAAGGCTTTATGGACGGTTCGCCAAAGCTGTGTCGCCAGACGCTGTCCGGTTGCTCCGTGCCACACAGGGCTTTGCTGATCTGGCCATACCAGCCGAGCTGGTCACCACGCGACGGCTGGCAGCCGGAAATCACCAGCATGTTTCTTGCCCGGGTCAGTGCGACATATAACAGGTTGGCAGACTCCCGCGCCTCTTCGGCACGCTCCAGCTGGAGACGCGTCTCGCTAAAGCTGTCGCGTTGCGACGCATTGCCGGGCAGCAGAAAATCCGTAGGGCGATCCGAACCGGCCGGCCATCGTACCAGCGTGGTCAGGCCGGAGGGGCTGCCCTGGCTGCTGGTGTCACACAGGAAAACAACCGGGGCTTCCAGTCCCTTTGAGGCGTGAATGGTGAGCAGGTTGACACGCTGTTGCCCGGCATCGGGCGTTGCCTTGCTCAGGCCTTCCCGGTCCAGCCCGCGCAGGCGTTTCACCCGTTCGAGGAAACGGGGTAGCGTGGGATAACGTCCACTGTCGACTTCCAGCGCCAGTTCCACAAAGCGGCCCAGGTTGGCCCCGACCTGGGCCGCCTGGGTAGCAGGTACCGCGGCACGGTAACGTTTGATGACATTGGCCTGGTGGAATATCTGTTCCAGTAAATCGTGTATCGGGATACGTCCGGCCAGTGCACACCACCGGCTCAGCAGCCGGGCGGCGTGCTGGATGGCGGGTGCCGTGTCAGCCTGGTCGGCCAGTGCGACGAGACGTTCGAGCCATACCCCGCCGACAGGCCGGGACAGATCACACAATACCGACTCGTCGAGCGAAAACAGGGGAGAACGCAGTACCTGGGCCAGGGCAAGATTGTCCTGCGGTGTCATCAGGACCGT
>JALVCM010000260.1 GCA_027010005.1 Thiohalobacter sp. | reverse complement strand
ATCACGGCGCGATACAGCCCCGCCTGGGCAAAGACGGGGATCGTAATCGCAACCCCCAGCAGGCTTAGCAGCAGTTGCGTCCTGCTGGGAACGAAGAAATCGGCGTAGAGGATGGCGAAAGACGCCCACGATGCGACCAGCAGCAGGGCAATATCCAGCACCGCAACAAGAAAACGCTTTGAGAACCCCGACAGGGTCCGCAGCTTTTCGGCAGGTTTATCCATAATAATCAGAGACTTCCACAGACTTGCCAGAATCGGCGACAAGCAATGGTTACAAATTGTAATACAAATCCCCGATAAAACCCGCTCACGGCGGACTAAATTGTCAATCAATGGTTAAAACATGGAGCGGGTCGCATACCCCTGCGGGCACTATCCCCGCGTGATCGGCACCACCGCAATCGCTACGGCCGAACAGCCCAGCATGAGGAGCGTCTCGACCAGCAGCACCCGCCGGACAGGCACGCCCGCCAGCACGGCCCGTTGGTAGAAATGGCTGCGGTGCGCCTCCCAGACACGCTCGCCACGAAGCAGACGGCGGAGGAGAGTGATCGTAGCATCGAGCCAGAATGGAGCAAAAATCAGCAGTGGCGCCCAGAAGGGGAAGATCTGATGCTGTACCCCCCACAACGACGCAGCGGCCATCATGTAACCTAGGAAGGTAGAGCCGACGTCCCCCATGAAGATTCGGGCGGGCGGAAAGTTGAAAACGAGGAACCCCGCAGCCGCACCAGCAACAGACCACGCCGCACAGGCGTATCCTAGATCATCACCAAGAAATCCAAGCATCCCCAACGCAGAGAACCCGACAATTGCCATCGAAGCAGCAAGGCCATCCATCCCATCCATAAAGTTGTAGAGATTGATAGCCCATACAGCAAGAACCACGAGAGCAGCGTTGAGCCAGGGTGGCGATACCGAGTAGATAGCGCTTACCAGAATCAGAGAAGCACTCCCCTGAATTAACAATCTTAGCAATGGAGAGACATGCCCATAATCATCCCATAGAGACACCACCGCAAGAAGCAGAGCGCCAGAAACAAGCGGGCGAACAGACGGATGATCAAAGCCCAACACCAACCCAACTCCAACCAACGCCACCAATACAATGACCACCCCTCCTGCTTTGGGAATAGCTCGGTCATGCAATGAACGCTGGTTGGGCACATCGGTCGGCAGTAACTCCACTGCCATAACAAGAAGACGGAGCAGCAACCAAGATGTCGGCACAGTCATCAATGCTACTGCCATATACACAGAATCTACCCTTTGAACGGACCTGTTACGCCAATGATCCCATGCCAAATACCAAGAGACATCATCCGAAAATGCCTAAAGGGAGTTGGCGCAAAAAGAGAGTAGACGAAAAACTTGATCACAAGACGAATGCCATCATTGAGTACCCACAACGTTCTCGCATACGGACGTTTGTAGAGATGCACCGCATTCCTGAAATGATAATAGTGTCGCAGAGGGCTATGTAAAGGAACCTTCTTGCCAATCAGCGGAATAACCAACGGCGCATCCCCAATGGGGTGACTCATAGTCACTCCACAAACACCAAAATTCTGGAAACCCCTACTCACGGCACGCAGCCCCCACTCGATATCGACATAATCAATGAAAAACCCTTCATCGAAGGGCCCTACCAGTTCAATGGTAGACAAACTGATGAGACAGCCGGAGGTTATCAAGTAATCAGCACGGACATACCGATCATGCCAGTTGCGGCAGTCTATTTTTTCAATCTTCCAACCAGCCAGCCGAATAAACGGAGCGCCAACCCCTCCCCTCGGATCACTAAAACGAGGCCCCACACAGCCGACCATGATTCCCCGGTCCAAAAGCGACCGCTCCATAGAAAGCAGGCCATCTACGAAACCTTGAGGAACCATACTGTCCTGATCGAAAGTAACAACGTGGGAACACCCTTCCCGCTTCGCCCTTGAAAATGCAATATTATGAGCGGCAGACACTCCAATATTTCTACGCTGCGGCAGGTAATGCACACGATGATGTTGCGAGCACGGCAACCCTTCAGGTTTCATGTCATTATCAACAATCAGCACCAGATCCACTTGCGATAGCAAAGCAGCAACGAGCGCGCTTAGCACATCCCTGTCTGCCTGATAAACTACGATGCTTGCGCAAACTTTTACCATTCAACGCCACTTATCATTCACGTGAACACAATAGCTTCCATCTCGCTCTCTTCAGCATCTACACCCTTTAACAATGAGTCAAATTCCTAACCGCCACAACACGGCTATCTGATTACGACTCCGATATAGATAACTGCCTACGCATCCATTTTTCACTATTCCTCAAACCATCCAGCAAAGACGTCTGCGGGATCCAGCCTAACTCGTCTCGAGCCTTCTGAATATCAAGTACATTCACTGGCACGTCGAAACCACGTGACGGATGGTGGACTACATCCGCTTCCTGACCGGTCACCCGTTCAATCAAATGCAACAACTCTTCCAACGACGTCCCCACGCCCGATCCGATATTGAAAATTGAAGACCGCCCCCCATATTCCGATGCAAATAACATTGCATTAACAATATCTTTTACATAGACATAGTCTCGCACAACCGACCCATCCCCCCACAAATCGATCGTATGCCCTCTCAACACACGCCCCATAAATACAGCAACAGCACCCTGAGGACTATCAATACGCTGCCCTTCCCCATACGCGTTTGCGATACGAAGAATTATTGACTTAACGCCATGCAGTTCATTATATAGCCGCAGATATTTCTCAATGGACAGTTTTGTTATCCCATAGGAACACAAAGGGTTAGTAGAATGTTTCTCGGATATCAGACCATCATCCACCAAGCCATACACAGTCCCTCCCGACGATGTAAATACAATTCGGACACTATAATTCCGTGCAGCTTCCAACAACCTCAATGTACCTAAAACATTTCCCGAAACATCGGCAATGGGATCGAGATTCGACGACTTTGGATGCGTTGTCGAGATGAGGTGATAACAAACCTGGACTCCCTCGAGCATCTCATTCCATCGATTCTCAGTCGAAAAATCACCGGTAACACAAGAAATATCAAGCCCTTCTGATATCAGGTTTTGATAGGAAGCATGGCGCCCATAACTTACGACTTGATGCCCGGCCGCTAGCAACTTGGACACAAGATGTGCTCCCAAAAACCCCCCTCCACCAAGGACTAAGCAACGCATGACATCCCTTTAACCGAACCTAACATCTATAAACATCCGCTCTATCCAATCGGATCCCCTGCTTCCATCTTTGATCACGACCACCTTACGGCCCCACCGATTCGATCAACGAACTCCAAACCATCGATCTAACCGAGCGGACAGCGCAAACCTGATCAGCCTCGAAAACACTGGATGCGCTACAATTCGCTTCAATCGCATCATCTCACCAATAGAAAACCCGACATCCCCCATCTCGCCCGTCCCTTCACTACTCCCTGCATAGGCAAGGGGAGGATAAGCTATCGTTGGATTGTTCCATAGATAACCAGGGCCATTTGCGTTGACGAGCATAAAGAGTTCGTCCCCATACTCCTTATAGATACCGTTATTTTTCTTTACCATTTGTTCATACATATAGATCACAGTACTACGGTTGAATTGCCTCGCCATGGAATCATCTCTAACACGATAACGTACTAACGGTTCAGGTATGGTCACGCCATGACACCCCTTACTAACCATACGCAACCAAGCCTCATAATCTTCCATCCCGAACATCATATCCTCGTCGTTAATACCAAACTCAAGGAAATCGTTCCTTCTAACCACCTGAAATGCAGCCAACATATTCCCCGCGAGGAGATAGGGAAACTCGGTATCAAAGTTTATCCAAACAGCATCACTTTCCCCAAAATATCTGACCCACGAATAAACAAACGAAATATTCTGATACCGCGTCAAAAGCCCAATACATTTTTCGTAATATAATGATTCGATACAGTCATCGGCGTCGAGAAAAGCCAGGAACTCACCAGAAGCCGCCCTTGCTCCTACGTTGCGAGCATTCGCAAGCCCGGCATTGTCTATATCAATGATTTTGACTTGCCCACCTCTCTTTCTCAGTTGTTCGAGAACTTTCACTGAGCTTTCATCATCACTACCATCATTAACAATGATGATCTCTATGTCAGGATATGAGCTATTGTCTATACTCTCTACACTCTCAAGGATATAGCGCCCCATGTTGTAGAAAGGCACAACAACCGACAATTTTCCCGAGATACCCGCATCCCCAGAGAATTGATCTCGCCCATAACCCTCGCGCCCCCCAACCCGAGGATAATTACCTCGAGCAGTACCGGAATGCTCGCCGATTTGATTCAAGTGATCAATTCGACGCTCGACAAACCGCTCATAATTACATAGCATCGAAATACGTCGTCGCGCGGCGTCTCCCATGGCCACGAGCTCATCAGAAGACTTCCTCAAAAGTCGTTTCAACTGTTTCGAAAACGACCCCGGTTCATCCCAGTCGAAAACCAGGCCGCAAGATGCGTCACCCCCAACCATTTCGGCCTGCCCCCCAGAAGCCGAAACCAAAACAACGTTACCCAGCCCCATGGCCTGCATACAAACATATGGGAAATTTTCATAGATAGAAGGGATAACAACTACTTTTCCTGAAGAAAATACCGACGGGAGTACGTCAGGAGGAACAGCATCACTAAAAGTGATCAAACCATCCTTTATATAGCGAGAATAAAGCTTCTCTATATAACTCTTCATACTCGTTCTTCGAGGCACCCACTGAGTATCCCCTCCGACCATATGCAGCGTTACCTTTTCTCCAGAATCCCATATACCCTTAAAGGCTGCCAGCAATTGGAGCACGCCTTTTCGATACTCAAGCCTGCCTGCATAGACACAATCAAATTCTGGCTCCCGCACGGGTTTCGGTGCTGAAGATACTGCCCCCCCCAAAAAAAACGGATACGGAATAACCTTAATGTCATCACGACAGTACGATTCAAGATGCCTTTTCAAAAATCTTGATGGACTAATTACGGAGTCAGCTGCTTGAAGGCAAAATTTTTCACACTGACCCAACCAATAATTGGGAAACAGATAAGAAGATTCCTGATTAACCTTAACAAGCTCGAATACCGGGGTATGTGTATACACAACGATTTTTGTAGAGACCAACTCTTCACAGCCGGCGAGTTTGCGTTTCAGCAAAAAGTAACCGAGAGCACCATAATCCTGAACCTCGATCATGTCAGGCGCATCATTTCTCTCTCGTATTTCACGAACAACCTCATCCGCAAGACAATATGACATCAAATGCCAGAACCCGAGTGCATTCTGAATTGCTGGTTCGGCGACTATCGGGACTCTAATTACGCTATACCGCTCCCCTATATCCTCGACAGCCCGCCCCTCCTGGGCAGGATCTGCTCTCGTAAACACCTTTACCCTATGGCCACACATCGACCATGCAAGTCCGGATTCATGACAGTAAGTACTGATCCCCCCACCGTACATCGGAGGGAACTCAGAGGTAAGAATCCAGATTGACAGCTTATTCATCTTCGACTCCGCACAATGAATTTAATCAACTCCTTGCGTGAACCCAGAATTCGATGAGCCTGATCAAGTTCAACAGCAAGCGCATTACTTCTGGCTTCAAGAGAATCAACATACGAACGCAACTCGTCGATCTGCCCAGACTGCGCCCTTCGCGATCGCTCAAGCTCCTCCTGGTAAGCCAAACTTTGCTGCAGGGAAGAGCGCAAATCGTCACAATAGTTACGCAACTCCTGCAGCTGCTCCGCCTGCTCCGCAAGCTGACGCTCCAAAGCCTCATGCCCCCGCGGTTTAAATTTAAAGGGAGAAAGAGAATCAATAGCATCCACATCTAGCGATAAAGCTATTGCATCGACCTCAGGACCTCTGACTTCAATTACATTACCAAGCTCCCTCAGCCATGCCTCCCGCAAATCAATGCGTTCCGAATAGTCAGGTATAACCGGTTTTTGAAGAAATTCCTCATAGCTTTCCATGCCATTTAAAGCCCCCGCTTTCTGGTCATAATACGCGTTTTGCGCAAACAACCAGCACGGCACACCTGCAATATGCAAAAACAGCGTGACATGATACGAGCAGGATACGGCCACCTCCGACGAGAGCAACTCAGGCCTAGAAATATTTCCAGAATAGGCCCCATCCACGAGATCAAGAACGCAGTAATCCTTATATGGAAACTCGTTTTCGAGCTCCACAATCGACGCCAGCGAGTCCATTACCGCGGAGCGCCTATCGTTGTATGCGTTTACCATCACGAGCTCGTGTTCCGGATAACGCACCATGATCTCGCGAAAAGCAGCGACTAGCATTTGGGCCTTCTCACCGACACTGTCAGAAGCATAGGGCGAGAGGTTTATGTGCCCAATAACACGATTCTTCCTTATCTTTGGAACTTGATTCGCAAGATCAAGCAACGGCTCATAGGCGTCATCGAACGAAAACCGCGCGGGCACACCCCAACTTTCAAGCCGATCGAGAGACTCAAAATCCCTAACCCCAACAAGCCTAGGTCGAAATCTGTCAATATGGTCGAGCAGTCTCGCCCTGACTTTCTCTCCAACCTGTTGTCCGCTAATAAGATAGGTGATACATTCACTCTTATCCAAAAAGCATTCCGCCACGTCAAGAACATACTCTCCCCACCGATCGTTCAAATAACCACCGCCATAAAGATGAACGACACTCAAGCATGAGATACTAGGCACAGGAATTAGCCCAAGACGAGCAACATCAACAGCTTCAGCGGACAAAAAAAGCAAAGCATCTACACCGATCAATTTTTTTATTCGATCGACATAGCCCGAATCTGGAATAGCCTCTAGAGAATATACTGGAACTGGGTTCAGATCTGTTTGAGCGCGATAAAAATTGACAACGCTCTTCAGCTGCAGCACATCCCCAAAATTAGCATACCCAAAGTCACCACCAACAAGTATCACAACGGGTTTCCGACCGGTGACAAGCGCCATAGACGCTTCATCAGTATAGAAAATCAACCTAGCCATAAACCACTTCGACGGAAAACTCTTGCTTAAACATGAACCACATCGGGGATTCGCCATCAGAAACAACTTCAATAACGGCAGCAAGATCGTCAGCATAGATCAGCACGTTATCGCTTCGGTCCCACTCCGAAACCTGGTTAATACGCAACGCCAGAGAATACGATTGCCCACCGCGAAAAAGCATCGTTGAAGAAAAACATACCTTGACCGACTCGCCAGCCTGAAAATGGAAACTTTTTCTATAATTATTGAACAAACTTTCTCCGGTGAGTTCCTGCCCGAACTGATCCTTGATAACAAATCCAACACTGACATCTTCAACATTCTGAAGAAAATCAATATCTACCATAATCGTAAACGGGTCACCTTGACGCAGAAACTCGACTTTATCCCCATCACCATCTCTGATCGATACCTCCCTGACCTCAAGAACCGACCGTGCGTCAAGACGACTCCCAGCCGATTGAAACCGCCGACGCGCTCCATGGCTAGAACATGAGTCGTTCGAATCCTGCCCTTCTCCCTCGTTACCTTTCTTACCTTTCTGATTGCCCGTCGCAGCAAGAGTTATCCTGTTGTGCTCGATGAACACTTCATTCATATACTCGTTCGTCACCGACCGCGAATCGCCAATAAGCCTAATCCTTCCATTCTCTAGCCAGATTGCGTTTTCACATATTGCTCTTACCGAGTCAATCGAGTGACTTACAAATAAAACCGTACACCCATTTGACATCAGGCGCTTCATGCGATCAATCGATTTGTGCTGAAACCATGAATCCCCCACACTTAGCGCTTCATCGACAACCAGGACATCAGGGTCGACATGCACTGCGACAGAAAAAGCTAACCGAGCAAACATGCCGCTGGAATAGGTCTTTACCGGCTGATAGAAAAAATCCCCTATATCCGCAAACTCACGAATCTCCTCAATCTTGCTATCAATGTCTTTTTTGCTAAGCCCAAGCAACTGCCCATTAAGATAGACATTTTCCAACCCAGTAAATTCCGGACTAAAGCCTGCACCCAACTCAAGCAATGCTGCTACTCGGCCGTTTACCTCGACACGCCCCGAGGTTGGATTGAGAGTTCCACATAGAATCTGCAGCAAGGTTGACTTCCCCGCCCCATTTTTTCCAAGAACCCCCACCGTCTGCCCCTTGCCAACTTCGAAACTCACATCTTTCAAAGCCCAGAACTCCCGATAGTACCGCACCTCCTTCCCCCCAAAAAAGGAGCGTAATTTAGGCATGATATACTGCTTCAAACGATCTCGGGGAGACTCATAAATCTGGTAACATTTGCTCAGATTCTCTACCTTGATAACAGCATCAGAGGACATCGGCAAATCCTCTTCGGGTATTTTGGAACCAGACAAACCCCATCAAAGCTACCGCCAGGGACATCAGCGCATACAAAACATATGCAGCCCAATTGACCCCACCACCCCAATATAGGATATTGCGAACCTGCTCGACGACTGGGGTCAAAGGGTTCAGATATAGGTATACGCGGTATTTTTCAGGTAAAGCAGAAACTGGGTAAAATATTGGAGACAGAAACATCAAGACCGTCAACAACGTTCCGATCAAATTTGAAATATCCCGCAGATAAACCCCTAACGACGCAAGAAACCAAGACAACCCCATCACCAAAAGAACAAATGGGAACAGTACAACTGGCAGCAATAGCACTGAAACATGAGGATGACCGTAAAACACCCCATAAGCGATCAACCATACAAGCAAGCTGATAGCGGCATGAAACAAGGCTGATCCCATGCTAACCCATGGCAAGATCTCGAGCGGAAAAACAACTTTCTTTACGTAGGTAGCATGCGACAATATAAGTGAAGGTGCGCGAGTCAGACATTCTGAGAAAAGGTTGAATACGATAAGCCCGGCAAACAAAAGCAGTGCGAACTCCGCCTTTGACTCCCCCCCTGCCAACCCCCATCGCGCCTTAAACACAACGCTAAATACGAAAGTATAAATCGCGAGCATGAACACCGGGGTAACAAACGACCAGAAAACACCCAGTACTGAGCCACGATATCGACCAATTATCTCCCTTGATGTCAGTTGCGCTATCAACTGACGGTTCTCCCAAACACTCCTTAAAAGGAATCTTGGTGATACCGAAAATGGTGAATATGAATCCAATCGAGCGCCTCATTTACTAGAACAACCACCAGACCAACGGGCTGCAAAACACACGGATGCCATGCCATGCACCATAAGTACAGCAAACCGAGCCTAGCCAAACACAATCATCTGATTTTTCACAGAAGAAGCCTTACCACAAAGGCGATGTATCGGTGAAGATCTACCGCCCCCCTGTTGACAAGCGACTCAGCCTATAGCGGACGCATTCAGACTCCCTCATTCGCAGTAATAGAAACAACCTGCAGAATTTATATCATGCCAACGCTTTCCACATAGACAGCCATACTTACCCTCCCCAAGACAAAGGGCGACAAGCGGGTTCTAGGCAATAGCGCAAGATCTAAATAGCTTGACAAACAAACTGTCCAACTCGAGACTCGTCGCCCAATTATGCGACCAAGTAACATACATTTGCTTTTCCCAGTTTCGTCTCTGGGCAAACACACTGGATCCACGCTACTGGCCTACCCACACCCCGCCATAAAACGGACTGACCCTTTACCATCAAACCCAATCAGCTGTGGCGGCCATGTATTGGGCGGCATTGCAAGGCAGCTCGACCAAAGGAATAATAACCCAAAGCAGTGAAGGGAGGGCTATAGTAGTGACCCAGGCTCGACCATGCAACCAGCCGCAACGCATTCAGGCTAACGTTGCGAGACAGGGCTAGACGACTATCTGCTATAACCATTACCTTCTAATGGGACGGGCATGAACAAACCTGCTGTTACGGTCATCATCGTCAACTTCAATACGGGCTCACTCTTACGCGATTGCGTGGAGTCCGGGCTTTCATGCCCATCCGTTTCTCGAATCGTCATCTCAGACAACGGCTCCAGTGACAGCAGCCTCCGAGCATTACCACAAGATCCACGCTTAAAGATCATTCGAAATGGCCGAAACTTAGGCTTTGCTGTCGCCAACAACCACTGCCTCCCTATTGCCAGAACTCCCTACATACTCTTCCTTAACCCCGACGGCATTATCCAGTGTGAAAGCATAGAGAGATTGATGACATTCATGGAACACCGCCCCGATGTCGGCATGTGCGGCCCCCGCATTCTCAACGAGGATGGCTCCGAACAACGCGGCTGTCGGCGCGATGAACCGACGCCGCTGGCGGCCCTTTCCACGCTGTTCGGCAAGCGCGGCGCCGGCATCAACAAAGTCGATGCGCCACTGCCCGAGCACCCCATCGAGGTGGACGCGATCTCGGGTGCCTGCATGTTCGTCCGCCGTGAGGCGCTGGATGATGTCGGCCCACTCGATGAGGGCTACTTTCTCCACTGCGAGGATCTGGACTGGTGCAAGCGCTTCTGGCAGAAGGGCTGGAAGGTTATGTTTC
>JALVCM010000259.1 GCA_027010005.1 Thiohalobacter sp. | reverse complement strand
AGATGCCATCAAGACCTTCAGCGACCTGGGCGAGACCTACAAGGTCGAAATCATCGAGGACATCATCCCGGAAGGGGAAGAGCTATCTGTCTACCGGCAGGGTGAATGGTTCGATGTGTGCCGTGGCCCGCACCTGCCCAGCACCGGCAAGCTGCCTAAAGCTTTCAAGCTGATGAGTGTTGCCGGTGCCTACTGGCGCGGGGATTCCAACAACCCCATGCTGCAACGTATCTACGGTACGGCGTGGCGTAACAAGGACGAACTCAAGGCCTACCTGCACCGGCTGGAAGAAGCCGAAAAACGTGATCACCGCAAGCTCGGCAAGACCATGAACCTGTTCCATACCCAGGAAGAAGCGCCTGGCATGGTGTTCTGGCACGACAAGGGCTGGCGTATCTATCTCATGGTGCAGGACTATATTCGTGACAAGCTGCGCGACCATGGTTACCAGGAAGTGCACACACCGACCATCATCGACCGCTCCTTGTGGGAGAAGTCCGGCCACTGGGAGAAATTCCAGGATGATATGTTCATCACCGAGTCGGAGAAGCGCACCTTTGCCATTAAGCCGATGAACTGTCCCGCGCATATCCAGATCTATAACCAGGGTTTGAAGAGCTATCGTGAATTACCATTGCGACTGGCCGAGTTCGGTTCCTGCCACCGTAACGAACCGTCCGGCACCCTGCATGGACTGATGCGTGTGCGCGGTTTTGTGCAGGACGATGCGCATATCTTTTGTACCGAGGCGCAGGTCCTTGAGGAAGTGTCAGCTTTCATCGACCTGTTGTTCGAGGTTTACCGCGATTTCGGTTTCGACGATGTCATTATCAAATTCTCGACACGCCCGGAAAAACGCGTGGGCGCTGATGAATTATGGGACAAGGCCGAGAAGTCATTGCAGGATGCGCTCGATCACAAAAAACTCGACTGGGAACTGCAGCCGGGCGAGGGTGCCTTCTATGGCCCCAAGATTGAGTTCTCGTTGAAAGACTGCCTGGACCGCGTCTGGCAGCTGGGCACCATCCAGCTGGATTTCTCCATGCCGGACCGGCTGGGTGCCACCTACGTGGCCGAGGACGGCAGCAAGCATGTGCCGGTCATGTTGCACCGTGCTATTCTCGGTTCACTGGAGCGATTCATCGGGATTTTGATCGAACATTACGCGGGTGCGCTACCGCTTTGGCTGGCCCCGGTTCAGGCCGTGGTGATGAATATCACCGACAATCAGGCCGAATATGCCAAAAAAGTTGCAGAAACCTTGAAAAATCAGGGAATCAGGGTCAATTTGGACTTGAGAAACGAGAAAATCGGCTTTAAAATCCGCGAGCACACAATTCAGCGCACTCCCTATTTGCTGGTCGTCGGCGACCGGGAAGCTGAATCAGACACTGTGGCCGTGCGCACGCGAAGCGGCAAGGATCTGGGAAGTCTGTCCTTGCAAGCCCTGTCAGACGGGCTGACCGCTGAAATCGCGAGCCGCGGCCGAACTATTTTGGAGACGTGAACTATCGCTGCAGCAAACAAACTGAAACACCGGCTCAACCAGAGTATCGACGCACCGGAAGTACGCCTGGTTGGCGCTGAAGGCGAACAAATCGGAGTTGTTCCGCTTGCCGAGGCCATGGAGAAAGCGGCCGAAGCCAGTCTTGATCTGGTCGAGATCTCACCGCAGGCCGAACCACCGGTCTGCAAGATCATGGATTACGGCAAGTACCGTTTCGATGAGCAGAAAAAACGCCAGGCTGCACGCAAGAAGCAGAAGCAGACCCAGGTCAAGGAAATCAAGTTCCGGCCAGGCACCGATATTGGTGATTACAATATCAAGCTGCGCAACCTGACACGGTTCCTGAACGACGGGGACAAGGTCAAGGTAACCCTGCGCTTCCGCGGCCGCGAGATGGCCCACCAGGAACTGGGGCGTGATTTGCTCAAGCGCGTCGAGAGTGATTTGTCGGAAATTGCCACCGTAGAGCAGTTTCCGAAAATGGAAGGCCGTCAGATGATCATGGTGATGGCACCAAAGAAGAAGTAGTTTTTCAAGGGGTCAGAGTACTTGATCCCTCTCGAGAGGGATCAAGTACTCTGACCCCTTGAAAAAAGGTTCCGGTTGGAACCACAGTTCGGCCCGGGTATTCACCGCACCTTGGGACGAACTTGATGATGTACAGAAGCGGGAGAGATATTATGCCAAAGATGAAAACCAATCGTGGGGCCGCCAAGCGGTTCCGCAAGACCGCCAGTGGTGGTTTCAAGCGTGGCCAGTCGCACCTGCGCCATATCCTCACCAAGAAAAGCAGCAAGCGCAAGCGCCATCTCGGCAGCACCGAACAGGTGCACGAAGCCGATCAGCGCGCCGTTCGCCGCATGCTGCCATTTGTTTAACGGAGGGGATGAGCCATGCCTAGAGTAAAACGTGGTGTTCAGGCGCGAGCCAAACACAAGAAGGTCCTCGACAAGGCCAAGGGGTATTACGGTGCACGCCGCAAGGTTTACCGTGTTGCCAAGCAGGCGGTCATCAAGGCCGGCCAGTACGCTTACCGTGACCGTCGTCAGCGCAAGCGTCAGTTCCGTGCACTGTGGATTGCCCGTATCAATGCGGCAGCCCGTGAGAACGGTATGTCCTACAGCCGTTTCATCAACGGTCTGAGCAAGGCCGGTATCGAAGTCGATCGCAAGGTGCTTGCCGATCTGGCGGTATTCGATGCGGCAGCTTTTAGTGCGCTGGCGGAAAAGGCCAAAGCGAGCCTGGCGTAATGATCGTTGGGTCGGGTTGCCCAATGGCATCAACCACCGTCATCCCGGCGCAGGCCGGGATCCAGAGGCCTGTCGGCACAGGTGGCTGTTCTGGATTCCGGCCTGCGCCGGAATGACGGAGTACGTCACTGCCATTGGGACCAGCCCGGTTTGATTTCCTG
>JALVCM010000258.1 GCA_027010005.1 Thiohalobacter sp. | reverse complement strand
ACTGCCCACCAGGACGGCCGTGTCGCCAAGCAGGGGAATCAGTTGCTTGCGCAGGGAAATCGACCGGTGAATAAGGCTCTCCAGAACCAGGACATAGAGTGCGGTGCAGGCAGCGGCTTCACTGACGGTGACGTAACCCCCGAAGATGCCGACCACGATCAGTGCCGGCAGCAGAACGTCTCCGAGACCACTGTACAGGGCGCGCCCCAGGATATGCCAGGAAAACGGGTGGTGTGGCACACGAAAGCGCGCACCGACACTGGCGGCATAGATTCCGAGCATGATCATCAATGCCAGCCCGGGCAGAATGCCGGCCAGAAACAGGTCATCGATATTGACGCCTGCAACGACACCGTAAAGCAGGATTGCCAGGCTGGGCGGGAACAGCAGGCCCAGTGAACCGGATGTGGTAAGCAGCCCCAGCGAGAAGTGTTCCGGGTAGTGGACTTTCTTCAGCACCGGGTACAGCAGGCCGCCCAGTGCGAGTATGGTGACACCCGAAGCGCCGGAGAACGACGTAAAGAAGGCGCAGGCGGCAATGGCGACGATGGAAAGTCCGCCGGGCAGCCAGCCAAGCAGGGCATTAAACAGCCGTATCAGCCGCTGTGGTGCACCACCCGAAGACAGGATCACGCCGGCCAGGGTGAACAGGGGAATGGCCGTGAGATTGGGTGAGGAGGCCAGCCGGTTCAGCTCGACAATCAGTAGCGCACTGTCCAGACCGCTATCGTGTGCATACAACAGGCTGCCTGCGCCGAGTGCGGCAAACAGTGGCAGCCCGAACAGTGCAAGCAGGATAATGGCCGCTACGGCAAGCAGCATCATGTGTCATCGTCCGGGCCGAGCAGGGCTGCCAGCAGAAAGTGAAGGGTCAACAGGACAAAGCCGACCGGCAGAATCAGCCCGACCAGTACTTGCCAGCGCTCATAGTCCTGTGCGTAGGTCCACTCGTCCCGCCAGAAGCGGACCGCGGCATCGGCAAAGAATACGCACACCAGCGCAGCCAGGGCATGTAATGGCCGGAACAGTTGTGCCTGTGTTCGTGGGGAAAGCAGGGTATTGGCCACATCGATCCGGATGTGTCGATGACGGTCCACGGCCAGCGTAGCACCGAAGAAGGTGACATACAGCACGAGGTAACGTGTCAGCGTGTCCGCCTGCGCCACACCGGCATCAAACGCATTGCGCGCGAGAATCTGTACCAGTGCCAGTGCCAGCAGCAATAGCAGGCTTGCCGCGGCAAGCAGTAATTCCAGCTGTAGCAGTCTGTCTCGAACAAGGCTCAGGAATTTCATGCTGTCGCTGACCCGGGGTGATATCAGGGGGCCGCTATACCTGCTGTGGCATGGGCGTTGCGGTGCTGGTCGAGGAGTTTTCGCGTTTGTTCAAACACGCTGGCGGGGATGTAATCGGTTCTGATCAGGGCGTCTGCCGCCCGGTTACGCAGCGCAAGCAGTTCGGCCTCACTCATACCTTCATCCGGTTCGATAAACTGCAGGCCACGCTTTTTGAGTTCCTCGACACTCTTTGCATTGTCGATGCGCGTTGCGGCGACCAGTTTTTCACCATAGGCAGAACCGGTTTCACGCAGCAGGGTCTGTAAATCTTTCGGTAGCCGGTCAATAAACCGGCGCGACACGATAAGTCCCCCCATGCCGTTGGTCAGTGGTACCGTGCTGATGTATTTGGTCTTGGTGAACCATTGCAGGGCAATGGCACCGAGCGGGGGTGCATAGACTGTATCGATCAGGCCGGTGGAAAGGCTGGTGTAGACATCGATAATCGACAGTGGGACAGGCGATATACCGCTGGCCTGAAAAAAGGCCTGGCCAATCGGGTCACCCTGCCACAGCCACACCCGGCGTGAGCGCATGTCTTCCAGCGAGCGGATCGGTTCGGTAGAAAACATGTGAATGAAGCCGACTTCCATCCAGCCCAGCAGTTCATAACCATTGTCACGGAAACCCTGCTGGAAGGCTTGTGTGAAATGGTGCCGTACCAGGTCGACTTCCTCGATATCATTAAACAGGAAGGGAAGTTCCAGGACGCGTGCCGGGGAGTACATGCGACCGATACCATAGCCGGTAAAGGCGCCACCCTGCAGCTGGTTGAAGCGCATCTTCTTCAGGACATCGGGTTCATCACCCTGTACCCCGCCGGGGTAG
Organism: Thiohalobacter sp.; assembly: GCA_027010005.1. Taxonomy (GTDB): domain Bacteria; phylum Pseudomonadota; class Gammaproteobacteria; order DSM-19610; family DSM-19610; genus Thiogranum. The sequence continues at coordinate 763 of JALVCM010000258.1, read as the reverse complement.
AATTTGAAAACCAGGCGCCCGTGACTGCGTGTTTTGACTTCTGCGCCCCATTCTTCAAGTATGTTCATCCAGGTTGTGCCGGGCGGGGCCAGTGTGGCGAATTTGAGTACGTGGGTGCTGGCGGCATTTGCACAGAGGGGAAGCAACGCAGCAAGCAGCAGCCAGCCAGTGAACCGGAATCTCCGTCTCATCAGAACCACTCCTTTTCAACACCGAGCAGATAGCGTGCACGGGCACGGGCAATCTGGTTGACCAGCGCCATCTCCGGGAAGATCCCGGTCGGGGTATTGATGACACCTTCCAGCAGGCTGTGGAAGCGTGACTGATCCAGTCGCTGACGCTCAAGGTATTCGGCCTGCAGGACGTCAAATATCAGCAGCTTGCCTTGTGTGACAGCGCGTGCGGTGGAAAAGTTTTTCTCCGCAAGGCCAAAATCTCCGCCAAACATCGGTGCGCGGCTGCCATAGTAGACACCGTAATAGCCGTAGGCGCTGCCGGCAAAGTAGTCGGGTTGCAGTTGCAGGACGCGATGCATCAGGCGTTCCGTGCTGCCGAGTTCTGCCAGGCGAGCAGGGTTAGTACGGTTGAGATCAATCTGTTTGGCCCAGCAGGAGGCAGTCCAGAACAGGGCGGGAACCGCGTTACGACCCAGCCGTGAAACAGCCTTGTCGATGGTATCGTTGTTCGCGCTGTGCCAGTCGATGTCAACGCCAAAGCTTTGCAGGGCCCGGAAGCCATAGTGGGTGCAGCGCTGGTACAGGGC
>JALVCM010000257.1 GCA_027010005.1 Thiohalobacter sp. | reverse complement strand
CTGGTGTTGCGCGCGATCTGCTGGTGAGGATTCTGCAAGCGCTGGGCGCCGAGGTTACACCACTGGCGCGTTCGGACATTTTTATCCCCGTCGATACCGAGGCGATTCGCGAGGAAGATATCGCACTGGGTCGGCAGTGGGCAGCCAAACAGGGCTTTGATGCTGTCGTCTCGACCGATGGCGATGCGGACCGTCCGTTGATTGCCGACGAGCAGGGTGAATGGCTGCGTGGTGATGTGGTCGGTGTACTCTGTGCGAAATACCTCGGGATTCAGGCGCTGGTCACACCGGTCAGCAGTAACAGCGTGGTGGAAGCCTGCGGCTGGTTTGATACCGTTCACCGTACCCGTATCGGCTCTCCGTATGTCATCGAGCAGATGGACCAGGCACTTGAAGACGGTGCAACGCGTGTTGCCGGCTACGAGGCCAATGGCGGTTTCCTGCTGGCGTCCGATATTTCATTGAATGGCAAGACGCTGAAAGCCTTGCCGACCCGTGATGCGGTTCTACCCATACTGGCAATACTCGCCAGTGCCCGGGAGCAGGGTTGCCCGGTCAGTCGGCTGGTGGCAGCCCTGCCGCCACGCTACACCGCCAGTGACCGGTTGAAGAACTTCCCCACAGACCTGTCGCGCCAGAAAATAGAGACACTTGCCGCTTCAGATGAGGTCATTGAAGCCATGTTCGGGGACTTGTGTGGCGCTGTGCAGCGGACCGATCAGACAGATGGACTGCGTATCACCTTTGAGAACGATGAAATTATCCATTTGCGGCCATCGGGTAATGCGCCAGAGCTGCGCTGTTATAACGAGGCGGCGAGCCGGGAGCGGGTACAGGGGTTGAACCTGGCCTGTATGGAGAGGCTGGCGGGCTGGCGCTAAGGGTTTTATTACTGTGGCGGGTGCGTCAGTAAAGTAAGCAACAGGACTCCCTGGGCTGTCATATGGAAGTCAGACTCGGGTTTTCCAATACTGATAAGTCGGCTGGTGCCGATAGCGCGGCCACCACCAACCGGCACGAGGGGCATGAATGGACTCCAGCCCCCATCCGGTTGTTGTGCATCGAGCAGGTGTTTCAGCCAGACCGGCTTTACCTTCGTGCCTGCGCCGGATTCAACCAGCATCAGTACACGCTGCATATAGACATCGACAACGCGCGGGTCCCAGGTTAGCTGGCGGTATATACGTTGTTGTAATGCATCAATCGTGTTTTCCAGCTGTGCGGGGTCGCCGCAGTGAGAGCGTTTCAGTAACAACAGGCCCATCATCTGATGTGTGGCACAGGCGGGGCGCAGCGGGTAGCGGTCACAAAAGGACGGGGTATTCTGGGCGGCGATTTCCGGGACTTTCTCCAGGTCGCTGTCACAGGTGGATGCGTAGATAAAATGCCAGTTGTAATACGGGAAACTGGCAATATCTTCAAAGCGTATTGGTACCCAGGTGCCAGGTTTGAAGAGCGGGCGCCAGATATTGTTGGGGTTGTTGTCCAGGTAACGCTTTTCATAGTCGCTGAACAGGGAGGTGAGACGTGGGTCACCCGAAATATCCCCGGCCTGTTGTACCAGGTGCCAGAGCATCGGGTTTTGCGTGTCGAGAATGCTTTGTTCGTGGGTTTTCAGCCATTGAATCCCGTTTTCGAGAGAACCATTCAGCTGATCTTTGCCAGTCGGTGATACTGTGCGATTGTTATTCCATATCAGGTAGGCCATAGCCAACGCTAATATGGTGAAGACTGTTGTGACCCCTCTCAACAGAAAATGCATAGCGGTTCTTGCCTCAAATATTGTCGTTTCAGCGCAGCATACGTGTACAGACGTGTGGATTAAAGTGTGTCGAGGGGCTTTACCGCCAGTTGATGAACACCTAAACTCCGTCATTCTGGGGGTGTCAGGCCACGGATGTAAAAAATATCGACGCCCGGCCGTTTAACTGGCTGCGCAAGGAAAACCGAAAAAATCTGCTCCGGCAAATCGAACCGTGGATCGCTAACTCATGGCAACAACTAAGTTTTTTGTGAAACCACATGGTGGTCAGCTGGTCAGCTTGCAGGTTGCCCCGGATAAAGCGGAAGCCCTCAAGACAGAATCCCAGCAATATCTGTCACTTACCCTTAGTCAGCGCCAGGTCTGCGACCTCGAATTGCTGATGAATGGCGCTTTCTCACCACTGACCGGGTTCATGAATCAGGCCGATTACGATTCGGTCCTTGATGAGGTTCGACTGGCGGATGGCACCGTCTGGCCGGTACCCATTGTGCTTGATGTCGGCCAGGCTTTTGCTGACAAGCTCCAGAAGGGAACAAAAATCGCCCTGCGAGATGGTGAGGGCTTTATGCCTGCCGTGCTGACTGTTGAGGATATCTGGCAACCGGACAAGGCCCGTGAAGCAGAAAAAGTCTACAACACTACCTCGGATGCACATCCCGGGGTGCGTTACCTGCACGAAGTTGTAAAACCTGTCTATATAAGTGGGCGGATCGAGGGTATTCAGTCACCCGTCCATCATGATTTCGAGAGTTTCTGGGATACCCCGCAGGAGTTGCGGGCCTTGTTCAGGAAGAAAGGCTGGCGACGTGTTGTATCCTTCCAGACATCGAAACCCATGCACCGGTTACAGCGGGACATTACCTTGCAGGCCGCCAAGGATATTCAGGGGCATATTTTACTTCATCCCACTGTAGGTATGACCAAGCCCGGCGACCTGCACTATTACGCACGTGTGCGCTGTTATCAGGCAATACGTCAGTATTTTCCACAGAACCTGGCGATGTTGTCTCTTCTGCCACTTGCCATGCGGATGGCGGGTCCGCGCGAAGCGCTCTGGCATGCCATCGTCAGTCAGAACTATGGCTGCTCACATATGATCATCGGGCCCAGGCACGCCTATCCACCAGCAGGTGCAGAGGGACAGGACCAGCCGTTCTACCAGCCC
>JALVCM010000256.1 GCA_027010005.1 Thiohalobacter sp. | reverse complement strand
TACTACTAAACGGTCCTCCTTGTTTTTGACAACCTGTGCGGGCACCAGAAATACCGAGGTAGATAATCCGGAACCTGGATTTCCCAGTCCCACCGAAGCTGACAGACCTCCTGTTCACGAGTGCCAGTGTTTACTTTGAAGAGAGTCATTCTGGACAAATGGTCAGGTAAATTCCTGAGCAAGGTCTTCTGTTCGCTCCAGCTCAATGGATAGGGCCGCCGGGCATCATCCACCTCCAACATGCTTAGCAGTGGGGGTGTTTCAAGCCAGGTGAGTCCATGTTCATCTCGCCACTTACGCGCCGCGCGGTTCAGGATACGGCGAACGACCTCCAATCCGTTGTTGATCGTTTTCTTCTTCAGACCCTTTGCCATGCAGTCATCGATATACGGTGACAAGGTTCCATCATGAATTTGATGCAGCGGTATGTCACCAATAAATGGCAACAAGCCCTTCAGTCTTGACGCATCGTCTGCGATGGATCGCTGTTGCATATTCTCCCTCAGGTGTTTTGCTGCTGCTTCCTTGAAGAGTTTTCGTGGTCTGACCCCGTACACCGATGCCTGCCGGATCTTCTCCATTCGGTGAGCTAGGTACTTTTCTGCTTCCGCGAGGTTGCTTGTTCGAGTAGATTCGATAACTCGTTGTCCGAGAATGATCTTGTCAATGTGCCAGACGCCCCGGCGTAAGAGGAGTCCTGGCGTTCTTTTGCGTCCCATAATCGTTCTCCTTTCGGTTGAACGGGACGCCCGTTGCGGGACTTATAATGGTCCACCCAGGCGTCCAGATCAAGGCGATCGAAAGCAATACCCTGTTTGCCAACCCGGATTTCAACGAGACGTGGTCGGACCTCGGCGTTGAAGCGGTTCCTGTCCATCCCCAGATAGAAAGGCGCATCCCGTAGCCGGATAAGCCGAGGCGTGATGGGGTGTGGGTAATCCACGAAGTTCCCCATGGTTACCGCTGCACGCTGTGGCGTGTGGCAGATTCCCAAAGTGTTCCAGGATGGTGCAGTGAATGCGATGCATGTTTTATTAAGGTTGGCTGCATACGTAGGGTTACTGCTTTGAGTTTCGATGGCCTGGAGATAATAACCGCGCAGCGCAGAATAAAAATGCTCGAAAGCATCCCCTCAGAGTAGAGCTTTCAGACTTGAAGCAATGGGTCGATTGCGATAGGAGCGGGTAAAGTTCGGGACTGGGTGAGTAGTGTTTTTTGGCAATTATTAAGTCAAAAAGCGTGCAGGGCTCACAAAATCTGAAATCGATACAAACAATAATAAACCTTTTTCACACATGGCTTTCATAGCGCGAGATGAACAGAAAATCAAGCTCAATAGCGAGTCAGTATGGGGCTGCTTTCAGGCATATTAATTTCAATTCCTGTCATTAACATGCACAAGGAGGAAGCTCAGCAAGGGGAATAATAAATGAAAATCGATTTTGCCCGGGTTAACCTGCAATACCTGATGCACGTTCGTGACATTGCGCGTGAGGATCCCGACATTGCAGCCCGACTGCTGGGGTTACCGCCCGAACTGGCCGGTCACCTGGCGCAGGTACACAGCGACCAACTGGTAAAAATCACCCAGATCAAACTTCCCCTGATGGCCGCGCGTGGCGATTGCGTGTGGTGGTGCCGTTTGTTCCGGGCATTCATGGAAGAAAACCCGGCAGAGATTGACGTTGTACTCAAGGCGGGAAGCCTGATCCTGCTTTCGTGAACGTCGCCAGTATCGCCATCATGTCTACGCATAACACCAAGCGCCGGTCCGCTGTTCTCGAACTTCCGAAGCGCAACAGAGAGATTCCCGGTGACATCAAGATTATAAATGATGCACAGAATGCGCTCGAAGCGGTTCGTTTGGTCCAGCTGGGTGCCCGTGCTGCACTGGTATGTCAACTGACCGGGCTGACAAAAAGAGTGGTCGCCCGCCTTTATCATCGGATAACAGGAGTGCCGTCGTCATCGGGGCAGGTGCCGTTTACCGATACCTGGTATCTGAAAAACAATCACCGCATGCTGGACGCGAACCTTGTGTGGCGCCTGTTTCACCGCATGGAGCATGCTGAGAAAAGTGTGGCGGGCGTATTAATCCAGGTCTATGAGGCCTACCTGGAGATTACAGATACACCCGCCCTGTCGCTGACACGTGCATTCTTTGTTCCCCGTCTGGTCACCATGCGCACCTGGCACCAGCAGACCTGTGACCACTGCACCATGCTCTTCATTGCGCCACTGAAAGGCGGTGGCGTAACTTGCCCCGTCTGTATCGAGTACTTTAATCATCGTTGCCGCCGTTGTGGTGCAGCTATTGAGCACCGAACGGCAGGGCGGCGCAAGGCAGCCTGTTCCAGGTGTTATGAACAGATCAGGCAAGACGGGAAATCGGAAAGTTACGGTACAAGTAATGACCATCCGGGACGCTAGTAGCGAGCCGGTACACCGGGCTGGCGACGAGGTCAGGTCGCTGTTGCTGGATGTGCTGTCCATCAAACCCTATGAGCGCAATCCACGCCGTAGCGAGAATCCGGAGTACGACCGAATTCATGCATCAATACGGGCAAATGGTCTCGATCAACCACTGGTCGTCACCCAACGCCCCGGTGAGTCGGACTATATCGTGCATTCGGGTGGTAATACCCGCCTGCTGGTACTGAAGAAACTGTATGAGGAAACGGGCGATGACCGATTTTCTCGCGTCCAGTGTGTATTCAAACCCTGGAATCGGGAATCGGATGTGCTAATGGCGCATCTCCGGGAAAATGACCTTCGTGGTTGTCTGACCTTCATCGACAAGGCGCTGGCCATCTTCGACATTAAACGACTCCTCGAAGAAGAACTCGATATCGATACGTTATCCCAAAGGCGACTCGAGGCTGCCCTCAAGCTGGGCGGCTACGCGGTGAGTGATACGTTGATCTCGCGAATGGGGTAT
>JALVCM010000255.1 GCA_027010005.1 Thiohalobacter sp. | reverse complement strand
GACGAAAACCCAAACCAAGGCTGTTTAACAAATTTATATTTTTCAATGACTAACCACTATACGCCGGATAATGCGGACTGTTAACAATTTCGACACCCCATCGACTCTATATCATGCTCTGACAAACAACTCGCGTGACTTCAGGGGCTTTCCGCCAAGGTACAGGGACAGTGCAGCCCGCATTAGTCGCTTGGCATCGCGCAGTACCGCCGCATCGATGTCCCTTTCCTGCGCCAGTGCCAGCAGACTGGAGCCGGGAAACAGGAATCCCTGTTCAGCATCCGTGGCCGACACAACCGGCCCGGCTTCCAGATGGTAGTCATAAAATCTGTCGGCCCGGACCGGTTCGCCGGTTTCACAGTCCACGTCCAGCAGCAGGCCGTAGCCGGTTTCCTGTAACAGCTGCTTTTCAAACAGGCGTAGCGTCAGTTCGATGCCGGCCGGCTGGTCAGACAGTGCCTGCAGTGCCTGCCGGTATCGCTCATATAATGGGGGATGCGGATCATGGCGCACCAGCAGGCGCACCAGCAACTCATTCAGGTAAAAGGCGCTGTACAGTGCGGCACCGGCCAGGTTGATACCCGGTCCGTCTGACTCGACCCCGGTCAGGGTTCCCAGCTCGCCCCGTTCATTCCAGGACAGGCGCAAGGCGCGGAAAGCCTGCAGTTCACCGCGGCGGCGTGACTTTGGGGAATGTACGCCACGCGCCACCAGTCCGACGCGGCCATGAGTCGGGGTAAAGACCTCCAGCAAGGCGCTGGTTTCCCGGTAAGGACGCTGGTGCAGCACAAAACCGGGGGTCAGCTCGATACGCGATACAGATCCCGCGGCCGGCATATCAGTTGTCCTGGTACCCCAGGCTGCGCAGGGCACGGTCGTTGTCCGCCCAGCCTTCCTTGACCTTGACCCACAGTTGCAGGAAAACTTTCCGGTCAAAGGTTTTCTGCATGTCTTCGCGCGCCTCTTTCCCGACCGCTTTCAGCAAAGCGCCCTTTTTCCCGATCACAATGGGCTTCTGGCTGCTTTTTTCGACCCAGATCAGGGCATGAATATGCAACAGGTTCTTTTCTTCCTTAAAGCTCTCGATTTCCACGGTGAGACCATAGGGTATCTCCTCACCGAGCTTGCGGAACAGCTTTTCGCGTACCAGCTCAGCCGCGAGAAAGCGCTCACTGCGATCTGTTACCTGGTCTTCGGGATAGAACGGTACAGAAACCGGCAGGTGTTCCAGAATCGCCTTTTCCAGCTCATCCAGGTGATCACCGCGCCGTGCACAGACCGGGACGATGGCAGCAAAGTCACCCTTCTCTGCAAGCTCCTGCATGAACGGGAGCAGGGATTCCTTGTCCTCGATACGGTCGATCTTGTTGATGGCAACAATGACCGGGCAGGACAGATACCCGAGTTTTTCCAGTACCCACTCGTCATCCTTGTGCCAGCGTGTGCCTTCCACGACAAACACCACAACATCGACATCTTTCAGGCTGTCGGTGGCGGCACGGTTCAGGTAACGGTTCATGGCGCGAGGCTGTTTGGCATGCAGGCCCGGCGTATCGACAAAGATAATCTGTGCATCTTCATCGGTCTTGATACCCAGGATACGGTGACGGGTCGTTTGCGGGCGTCGCGAGGTAATACTGATTTTCTGCCCGATCATACGATTCATGATGGTGGACTTGCCAACATTGGGTCGGCCGACCAGGGCAACATAACCACTACGGAATTCAGTCACCGGAACCCACCCTGTTCAACATGTTTCTGGCCGCTGCCTGTTCAGCACCACGCCGGTTACCACCCTCACCCTTTACCGACAGGTCCAGGTCTGCAACCCGGCACTCGACCACGAAGTGCTGCTGGTGTGCCTTGCCACTGACTGAAATAACATCGTAAACCGGTAGCCCTAGCTTGCGGGACTGAAGCAGCTCCTGCAACAGGGTCTTGGGGTCTTTCAGTTCGTCGGCGGATGACAGTCCGGCCATCTTTGTTGCAAACAGGCGATGGACAGCCGCGTGCACTTCCGGGTAGCCACGATCCAGCAGAATAGCACCGAGGATGGCTTCCAGTGCATCGGCAAGTATCGAGTCACGGCGAAAACCGCCACTTTTCAGCTCGCCGGAACCCAGTCGCAGGTAATCACCAACATCCAGCCCCCGGGCAACCTCGGCCAGTGTTTCGCGTTTGACCAGTGAAGCGCGCAGGCGGCTCAACTGGCCCTCACTGGCATCCGGAAACTTTTCATACAGCCATTCAGCAATGACAAAACCGAGCGCGGCATCCCCCAGGAATTCCAGGCGCTCGTTATTGCGGCTGCCGGCGCTGCGATGGGTCAGTGCCGATTCCAGCAGTTCCGGCTGCCGGAATGCATACTCGAGTGAACGGGCCAGGCCGTCCAGCGGGCGGTTCAACGACTCGGCACCTCAACAGCTTTATCGAAACTGGCAACCACGTCGATGTTACCCATCAGGTGTTCACGGCGTTCGTACTCTATGGATATCCGTGTCAATCCCTTTTCCTTACTCACGGTGATCAGCTTGGGTGAAACATCGCGGACATCATTGATGTCGAAGCGCTTGCTCACCAGGCTGATAATCTCCCTGCGTGATTTGATACCTATGCCCGGCTCGTTGGTCAGTGACTCCAGAACAGAAACCACTTTCGAATATTCAAGATAGAGTGGAACCAGGCGCAGGGTAATCAGGGTAAAGAAAGCAATCAGGCCCATTACCAGCAACCAGCCGATTGCTGTCATCCCACGTTGGTGATGCCATTTCCTCATCATTATTCTCCACGGACTAGTTGATGGTGTCCCCGATACGATCCCAGGCAATGCCGTCCGCCGCAGAATCCCAGTTCATCCAGATCATGAATGCCTTCCCGACCACGTTCTGGTCCGGCACGAATCCCCAGTATCGACTGTCGTTGCTGTTGTCCCTATTGTCGCCCA
>JALVCM010000254.1 GCA_027010005.1 Thiohalobacter sp. | reverse complement strand
GAAAACAGGATTGCAGTAAAAATTTCCATGTAAAATACCGTACTGACAAATACATCGTACTTCCATGAAACATCAAACCACCTGCCCGGCTATCCATAGCACCACAACCGCCATCAGCCCGGCCAGCACATCATCCAGCATGATACCGAGGCCACCGTGCACTTTCCTGTCAGCCCAGCCAATCGGCCAGGGCTTCCAGATATCGAACAAGCGGAACAGGGTAAACCCGGCCAGAATACCGGTCCAGCCTTCAGGCGCCATCGCCATCGTAATCAGGTAACCCGCGAACTCGTCCCAGACGATACCCGGGTGATCGTGAACACCCAGCGTATGCGATGCGCGCCCACAGATCCATACACCGGCCAGTGTAATAAACACTGTGGCCAGAAGGTAGCCGGCTAACGGCAACGGGTCCAGTAACAGGAACAGCGGAATGGCCATCAGCGTACCCGCCGTCCCCGGCGCACGCGGCGCAAGTCCCGACCCGAAACCAAATGCCAGCCATAGCACCGGGTCAGAAAAAACCTGTCGGGCATGGATACGTTCAGCCACTGTCATTCCGGAAGTGGTCAAAACCTTCTGACTTCAGAGCGCAGGGCGAACCGTCTTCATACACGCCGCGAATACCCGGCTGAGGTTCAATGATGCCGATTTCGGCAATTTGTACAGCACAGTCTTCGGCCGAGCGGTACACCTGCTCGACACGATCGGCATCCACGGTAAAACACAACTCGTAGTCGTCCCCGCCATTCAACTGGCAGGCCAGCGCGGCCTGGGCATCCAGTGACTGCAATGCTGGTGAACGGGGAATGGCATCGACATTCAGTTGTGCGCCACAACCACTGGCATCCAGCACATGCTGAAGATCAGCCAGTAACCCGTCAGATATGTCGATCGCTGCATTGGCAACACCCGCCAGTGCCATGCCCAGCTCGACCCTTGGTTCCGGCCGGTTCAGGCGGGCGAGCAGTTCCGCCTCAACTGTTTTGCCTGCCTGCAACTGCTGCAAGGCATAAGCCGCATCACCCGGTGTGCCGGTCACAAAGAGATGCTGCCCGGGTTGCGCGGCATCACGCCGCAAGGCATGTGCCACATCGACCTGCCCCTGCACCTGAACGGTGACCGTCAGTGGGCCTCGCGTAGTGTCCCCTCCCACCAGGGCCACATTGAAACGGTCCGCCAGCGCAAAAAAACCTTCGGCAAACCCCGACAACCACACCTCATCGACAGCCGGCAGGGTCAGCGCCAGCGTCGCCCAGCGTGGTTGTGCCCCCATTGCTGCAAGATCACTGAGATTAACGGCCAGTGCCTTGTGACCAATACTGAACGCATCGGTCTGTTCAGAAAAATGCCGCCCGGCAACCAGCGTATCCACCGCCACGACCAGTGAACTGCCCGCCTCCGGCGCCAGCAACGCGGCATCATCGCCAATACCCAGCAGCACACCCGGTGCAGCCTGCTCACGCTGAAAAAAGCGGTGGATAATATCGAACTCGGAAACCATCAGCCTGTTGTCTCACCCGATTCGGCCAGCACCTGACGCTCGTGACTGGTATCGGCCATGATATGGAACCCGCCGCGTCTCACGATAACGGAGATAATCAGGCCGATAATAATATCCGGGTAACGTGAATCCAGCAGGCAGACCCGCACCCGGCTTTGCTCCCGGTTCTTTTCCTCGATTTCGCAACCACAATCCGACACCGGACTTACCTCGCCAATTCAAAGGGATAGTCTAGCATCCGTGGCACTTGTGGCCTATGCGTGCAAGGCGGGATAATTCGTACTCAAATCAGCCAGGGAGACGAAAACCATGAGATGCAATGCACCCAACATTCGTATTAGCCTGATGTTCACCCTGCTGCTGGGCAGCTCAACAACCGGGGCCACCGATGTCCTGCTACAACGCACCATCGGCATGGAACTGGCACGCGATGTCGTTAACGAGGCGGTACTCGCCTGCCGCAAGGCCGGCTACCAGGTCAGTGCCGTCGTTGTCGACAAGAGTGCTACGCTACGCGCCGCGCTGCGTGATGATGCTGCACCCCGTTTCACCCTGGACATCTCACAACGCAAGGCCAACATGGTCATTATGGGTGGTACCGATAGCGGTACTGTGGCAGAAAATCGCGCCGACATCCGCCATGAACTGAATCAGATTGATGGCCTGATCATGCTGAAAGGCGGGCTACCGATTGTTGTAGGGGGCTACCTTATAGGCGCTGTTGGTGTCAGTGGTGCACCCGGTGGCGACAAGGACGAGGCCTGTGCGCAGGCCGCGCTGGATGCACTGGATGAGCGGATTGCATTTTCTGAATAGCTTTTACATCTGTCGTCACAACGCTAGTGTATCAGGCGACAGCCCCGACTGAGAGCCTTATGCCGATCTAGCTCGGCTTCGCCAGCAGCCGATCCAGCTGGTTGGCAAATGCCTGGCGGTCGGCCTGGCTGAACGCAGCATGCCCACCGGTGTCGATGCCGCTGCTGCGCAGGGTATCCATGAAATCCCGCATATTGAGCCGCTGGCGGATATTCTCTTCCGTATAAAGCTCGCCACGCGGGTTCAATGCCAGACAGTCTTTGGCAACCAGTTCAGCTGCCAGGGGAATATCTGCCGTGATCACAAGTTCACCGGCCTCTGCATGTTGCACAATGTAGTTGTCTGCAACATCAAAGCCGGCGCCGACCTGCACGGAACGCACATGAGGTGATTTCGGCACCTGCAAAGGCTGGTTGGCCACCAGGACCAGTGGCACAGTTGTCCGTTCCGCGGCACGGAACAGGATTTCCTTAATCACTTTCGGGCAAGCGTCGGCATCGACCCAGATTTTCTTCAGACCCATTCTTTCTTTTTCCGGATGAGGAATATACGGACATTATACGGCCCCGAAAATGACAGGCAGGAAAAATCGGGGAAATGGGGTCAGAGTAAAAATATCACTCTCGCACCTGATTTTGATGGATAACAACAGGAGATATTTTTACTCTGACCCCGTTTTCCCGTATAGTGGGCATATTCCGGGTGCCTGACCGGTTAGCACCCATTTGAGCGACACTGAAAACGTCGCCGGAAAGATCTTGAGCCGTTTGCCCGCTTTGTACGGGTCTCCCGCAAGCAAGAATCCCTTTATCCAGCCCGAACCGGCTCCTGCCAGCTGATGCTGTCGATGGGAGGGCAAGACTGGAGTTATTACCCCGATGTCATTTGATACCCTCGGCCTGTCGGCCGAACTCCTGCGCGCAATCAGTGAGCAGGGCTATACCGAACCCACCCCCGTACAACGTAACGCCATTCCCGTCGTGCTCGACGGCAAGGATGTCCTGGCCGGCGCACAAACCGGTACCGGCAAGACGGCAGGTTTTACCCTGCCTCTGCTGCAGCTGCTGAGCGACAAACCCGCCGCCAAAGGCCCTCGCCCGGTACGCGCACTGGTGCTGACCCCGACCCGTGAACTGGCCGCCCAGGTCGGTGAAAGCGTACAGACCTATGGTCGCCACCTGCCACTGAAATCAGCGGTGATATTCGGCGGCGTCAAGATCAACCCGCAAATCGATAAACTGCGCCGCGGCGTCGATATCCTGGTAGCAACACCGGGGCGTCTGCTGGACCATGTCAGCCAGAAGACGGTTGACCTGTCACAGGTCGAAATCCTGGTACTCGATGAAGCCGACCGCATGCTCGACATGGGCTTTATTCACGACATCCGCAAGGTGATGGCGCTGTTACCGAACAAGCATGACCGGCAGACATTGTTGTTCTCGGCCACCTTCTCCAACGAGATCAAGCAACTCGCCAACCGTCTGCTCGATAAGCCCGAACTGATCGAGGTTGCACGCCGCAACACCACGGCAGAACGCATCGAACAGAAGGTCTACCCGGTCGACAAACAACGCAAGCGCGAACTGTTGAGCTTTATGATCGGTTCCCGCAACTGGCGCCAGGTGCTGGTATTCACCCGCACCAAGCACGGTGCCAACCGGCTTGCCCAGCAGCTGGAAAAAGACGGGCTGACTGCCGCCGCCATCCACGGCAACAAAAGCCAGGGGGCCCGCACACGGGCACTGGCCGGCTTCAAGGACGGCAATGTCCGCGTACTGGTTGCCACGGATATTGCTGCCCGTGGACTGGACATCGATCAGTTACCACACGTAGTAAACTACGAACTACCGAATGTCCCGGAAGATTATATCCATCGTATTGGCCGGACCGGCCGTGCCGGCAACGAAGGCGAAGCCATTTCCCTGGTGTGTATCGACGAACACAAACTGTTGCGTGATATCGAACGGTTGCTGAAACGCGAAATCCCTCAAGAAGTGCTGGAAGGCTATGAACCGGACCCGAGCATCAAGGCGGAACCGATCCAGAACGGCCGTAACGGCAAGAGCCGCGCCCGACAGGGCGGTCACCAGGGTGATAACCGGAACCGCAACAGCAGCGGCGCCAGGAGACCCGGCAGTGGACGGAAAAAAGCCCCGGCGGCACGTGCCGGCTCGCGGCAACGACAATCATAGTCCGGCCGTAACCGGCCCAGGCTAACGGATCGACGTATAACCGCCGTCCAGGCCTTTCTTGCTGTACACAATCTGCCATAGCTGGTTTCGGCGCGCCCGCGCCGAACCGGCTGATGACAGCAGGAAATAACGCCACATACGATAGAATCGCTGGTCGTAGCCCAGGCGCTCCAGCTCGTCCCTGTGGGTATCAATATTCGCCATCCATGCCATCAGCGTTGGATCGTAGTGGACGCCCATATTGTGAAGATCTTCCATGATAAAGATACCGTTGACCGCTTTGTCGATCTGTTCAGGGACAGGAAGCACACCACCGGGGAAAATATATTTATTGGTCCAGGGATCGACATCCGTGGCACGAGTATTGGTCCCGATGGTATGCAACAGGAACAGTCCATCGTCTTCCAGGCAGCGTTCCACCACTTTCATGTAGGTACGATAATTCTTTGGACCGACATGCTCGAACATGCCAATTGAAATGATGCGGTCGAAACGTTCGTTGACATCACGATAGTCCTGGAAACGCAGATCGACGTCCAGGTCCTTGTAGCGTTCCTGCCCATACGCAATCTGTTCCCGCGACACGGTGACACCCACCACGCTGACACCATATCGTTCAGCCGCATAACCGGCAAAACTGCCCCACCCGCAACCGATATCCAGCACACGCATACCGGGTTCCAGACCCACCTTCCGGCACACCAGGTCGAGCTTGGCTTCCTGCGCATCGTTCAGGTTGTCGGCATCTTTCCAGTAACCACAGGTATAGGTCATGCGCGGGTCCAGCATACGCTGGTACAGGTCATTCCCGATGTCATAGTGCTTCTCACCGATACGGAAGGCCCGGTTGTGGCTCTGCAGGTTGACCAGTTTCGACCAGATGACCGGCCACAGCAGTTTCAGTGGTGAGATGGAATGCTCAAGGTCAGTACGCAGCAGCCGGTAAATCAGTGCATCCAGTGCCTCGCAATCCCACAGACCCTGCATGTAAGTCTCACCAAGACCCAGCGCGCCCCCACTCAACAGCTTCTGGTAAAAGCGGGGGTCATTCACCTGGATATCATGCGGCTCACTGCCGTTGATTTCGATACCGGCAAGTTCGACAAGGCCACGAATGGTGGCTTCAGCTTTATTCATATGCGGTTCCGGTCCCTGGGAAGTGGCATTGAAGCTTTCAGTCTAGCATCCACGGCCCTTTGAAACACGTCTGCCTGGCAGGCTGGACTACGAATGACAGAACGTTCAGCATAAACATATGACCCCGGTCGAAGAATGCAGGCTCACGTCCCCATGAAAATTGTCCTCGCCCCGAATGCACTGAAAGGTTCACTGACTGCATTGCAGGCCGGCGAAGCCATGCGTGATGGCATTCAAGCTGTTTTGCCTGATGCCAGGGTACAAATCATTCCGGTTTCCGATGGCGGTGATGGCCTGGTCGAAGTACTGTCCTCTCCCCTGGCGGCTGAACAACACCGGTGCAGGGTCAGCGGACCACTGGGCACACCCATGGAAGCCACTTTTCTTTTCTGCCCCGGAAAGCAGCTGGCCGTGATAGAAATGGCTTCGGCATCGGGTCTGGCATTACTGCCGGAAACCGGTCGCGACCCCATGTTGGCCAGCAGCCGGGGGACCGGGGAACTCATCAGGGCTGCGCTGGACCTAGGCTGCAAGCATATTGTGCTGGGCCTTGGTGGCAGCGCTACAACCGACGGGGGCACAGGTATGCTGGACGTGCTGGGGATTCACTTTCTCGACAACAGGGGAAATACGCTCGCCGGCAACGGGGCACAGCTGGCAGAAATACACCGTATCGACTGCAGTAACAGGGACGCCCGGCTGGCATCGGTCACCCTCGACGTAGCCTGCGATGTCAGCAACCCGTTACTCGGCGGGAATGGCGCAGCACATATCTATGCTCCACAGAAAGGTGCCACGCCAGCCCAGGTGAAACAACTGGAGCAGGGCCTGGCTAACCTTGCCGACATCATCGAAAACGAGACCGGGCTGGATATTCGTGATCTGCCGGGAGGCGGGGCAGCCGGTGGCGCAGGCGCAGGACTGGCGGCCCTGTCCGGTGCTGTCCTGAAACCCGGTGCACAAACGGTACTGGAATTACTTGGACTGAACACCACGCTGGGCGATGCCGAACTGGTCATCACCTGTGAGGGCAGGCTGGACAGACAAACCCGCTTTGGCAAGGCCCCTGCCGCCGTGGCAAAACTGGCTCAGGCGCTCAATGTTCCCTGTATTGCCATCGCCGGTAGCGTGGATGATGCGGAAGGTGCGGTATCAGAAATCGGCTTCAGCGCTGTCTTCAGCCTGTGCCGGGAGACCACAGACATTCATGCCTCCATGAAACATGCTGCCGCCCGCCTGCAGGACACTACGCGACAGGCAGTGCATCACTGGTTTTTCAACAGCCCGCTGCCGCCCTCGCCCTGAGGGTGTTCCACCGCGCGCAATTTACGCGCTGCCTGGTCCAGCACGCCATTGACATATTTATGTGCCTGCTCGGCACCGAACTTCTTGGTGAGGTTGACTGCCTCGTTGATAATGACCTTGTAGGGTACATCGATCCGGGTCATCAGTTCATAGCTTGCCATGCGTAACACGGCGCGTTCGACAGGATCGATTTCCTTTACCGGGCGGTCCAGAAAGGGGGCAAAGGACGCCTCGATTTCATCGAGTTTTGCGGGAACCTTGTGCAGCAGTTCGCTGAAATAATCGGCGTCGGCTTTTTCAAACCCTTCTTCTTCAATAAACTGTGCTTCGATGTCTGACAGGTTGTTGTCCGACATGTCCCACTGGTAGAGCGCCTGCATGGCAAGTCGACGCGCACGGGTGCGTTGGGCAGCCTGGGGCTTTGCGGGCTGTGTCATGTGCGTTACTGACCGATCTCGCGCAATACGTTGATCATCTCGATCGCGGACATGGCTGCCTCGTCACCCTTGTTGCCGGCCTTGGTGCCCGCACGCTCGATGGCCTGCTCGATACTGTCCACGGTAAGTACGCCAAATGTTACCGGGAGATCGTGTTTCATCGACACGTTTGACAACCCCTTGGTGCACTCACCGGCGACATATTCAAAGTGCGGCGTTCCACCACGGATAACGGCGCCCAGTGCAATAATAGCGTCATAACGTTTGCTGGCTGCCAGCCGGTTTGCGGCCAGTGGCATTTCAAAGGCACCTGGCACACGGACAATCGTCAGGTCCTTGTCTTCCGCCCCGTGACGCTTCAGGGTATCGACAGCCCCGCTCAACAGGCTCTCGACAACGAAGCTGTTGAAGCGTGCCACCAACAGGGCAATACGTGCGTTGGTAATGTTCAGTTTGCCTTCTATTTCCTGGATGCCACTCATGACAGTTACTCCGTATTTCAATGTTTGAATTTATTTCCGGTCGTCAACGTATTCGACAATTTCCAGCCCGAAACCGGACAGACCGTGTTCAACCTTGGGGGCGCTCAGCACACGCATCTTCTGCACACCGAGATCAGCGAGGATCTGTGCGCCGATACCGTGTGTCCGCAGTTCATGCTGCTCTTCGTGCTTCAACGCTTCGCCGCTCTTCTCGTGTTCGTTGTAGTTCTGGATACGCTGTACCAGATCGCGGGGGGTTTCCTGCTGCCCAAGCACCACAATCACACCCTGCCTGTTATCGTTGATACGGCGCATGGCGTCGCGCAATGGCCAACCGATATCCTGCATCTGTGCACCGAACAGATCGCCCAGTGCGTTCTGTACATGTACGCGCACCAGCGTCGGGTCATCGGCGGAAATCTCTCCCTTCACCAGCGCAAGGTGCAAGCCGTCGTTTACGATATCCTGGTAAGCATACAGGCGGAATGTCCCGTTCTCTGTCGGCAGGTCACACTCCGCCACCCGTTCAACACTTTTTTCGTTGGCAATACGGTAATGGATCAGGTCAGCGATCGTGCCGACTTTCAGTCCATGTGTTGCGGCAAACTTTTCCAGGTCAGGACGGCGTGCCATGGTGCCGTCTTCATTGAGTATTTCGACAATCACCGCCGCCGGCTCCTGCCCTGCCAGGCGCGCCAGGTCACAACCGGCTTCTGTATGACCGGCGCGCGTCAACACACCACCCGGCTGGGCCATCAGCGGAAAAATATGCCCCGGCTGGACAATGTCCTGTGGTTTGGCATCCGGCTTTACCGCCGCCTCGACGGTACGCGCCCGGTCGTGTGCCGAGATGCCGGTGGTTACGCCTTCGGCCGCTTCGATGGATACGGTAAAATTTGTAGCCAGCTGGGCCTGGTTGTCGGCTACCATCAGGGGCAGTGACAGCTGGCGACAACGCTCGCGGGTCAGGGTCAGACAGATCAGGCCACGTCCGTGTGTGGCCATGAAATTAATGTCTTCTGCACGGGCGAGACTGGCAGCCATCAGCAGATCACCTTCATTCTCGCGGTCTTCGTCATCCATAATGATGACCATCTTTCCCGCACGGATGTCTTCGATAATCTCTTCGATACTGTTCAGTTTCATAAGCCGGGTTTACCTGTCTGCTGCGCCCATAAAACCGCAACGTTGTAAAAGTTCTTCCGTTATCCCCTCGCTGCCCGGTTGCGCGGCACGCTGTCCGAGCAGCAGGCGTTCCAGGTAGCGGGCGATGATATCCACTTCCAGGTTGAACGTACGTCCGGGCTGAAACTCACCCATGGTGGTTTCTACCAGCGTGTGGGGCACGATGTTCAACTCGAATTCTGCGCCATCGACCGCGTTGACCGTCAGGCTGATACCGTCGACACAAACCGAACCCTTGGCGGCAATGTAGTGCGCCAGGTCATCCGGTGCGCGCATGCGAAAGCGGACCGAACGCCCGTCCTCGCGGCGCGAAACCACTTCACCCAGACCATCAACATGACCGCTGACCAGGTGGCCGCCCAGTGGGGTGGAAGGTGTCAACGCCTTTTCCAGATTCACCTTGTCACCGACCTTTAATTCACCGGTACGGGTGCAGGCCAGCGTTTCCCCGGACACATCGGCCCAGAAACCGTCCCCCGGCAGTTCCACGGCTGTCAGGCATACGCCACTGGTAGCAATGCTGTCGCCAATCACAACGTCGTCGAGGACAAGCTTGCCAGTGCGAATGCGCAGGCGCAGGTCGTCGCCCTTTGGCTGCAGGGCGGCGACTTCGCCAACTGCCTGTATGATACCGGTAAACATGTTGTCTGTTCGTCTGTCCTGTCAATCCCGCGTAGTCTGCAAGGTAACACGAAGCGTATCGCCGACCTTGCGGATATCCTGCCATTGTAACGCAATACGATCCTGCATCTTCTCCAGCTCCGGCAGATGAAACAGGCCACGCGCTCCATCACCCATCAGGTGCGGCGCAAGGTACAGCACCAGTTCATCGATCAGCCCGGCAGCCATGAAGACCCCCGCCAGCGTGGGGCCACATTCAAGCAGTACCTCGTTCATCCCGCGTTCCGCCAGCTCGCCCAGCACGGCCTCCGGCGATGGCTTCCCGTTATGTGCCTCGACAACACAAACTGTTGCGCCCGCCTGTTCCAGTGCACTGCGTGCCGCTGCATGGTCATTCACCGTCATCACCAGTATTTCACCCGGCAATGACAGCAATCTCGCCTCTGGTGACAGGCGCAGTCGGCTGTCCAGCACCACACGCAAGGGCTGACGCACGGGCTCCACGCCATATAACTGTGATGCCTCCAGCCGTACGTTCAGAGATGGATCATCGGCCACAACGGTGCCAATCCCGGTCATAACGGCACAACTCCGTGCCCGCCACCGCTGCACGTCCTGGCGGGCTTCCGGACCGCTGATCCAGCGGCTTTCACCCGATGCCATGGCCGTTCGTCCGTCGAGGCTGGCGGCCAGCTTCACTCTCACCAGGGGGCGACCGCGTTCCATACGCGAAATATAACCGGGGTTCAGCTCGTGCACCTGCACTTCCAGCAGGCCGGATTCAACGCGTATCCCGGCCTCGCGCAAGCGATCGATACCCTGACCGGCAACCTGCGGATTCGGGTCCTGCATGCCAACCACCACGCGCGCCACGCCAGCCTCGACCAGCGCGTCCGCACAGGGCGGTGTGCGCCCGGTATGGCTACAGGGCTCCAGCGTCACATAGGCCGTTGCACCGCGTGCGCGCTTGCCGGCTTCGCGCAGGGCATAGACTTCAGCGTGCGGTTCACCGGCACGCTGATGCCAGCCGCGCCCGATCACTTCACCCCCG
>JALVCM010000253.1 GCA_027010005.1 Thiohalobacter sp. | reverse complement strand
GCCTGATATGAACATGGACCTGACCTCACTCACCGCTGTTTCCCCCGTCGATGGGCGCTATGGCCGCAAGACCGAAGTCCTGCGCCCGATCTTCAGTGAATACGGTTTGATCCGTCACCGCGTGCGGGTCGAAGTGCGCTGGCTGGAGGCACTTGCCGCACATAGCGGTATTCCCGAAGTGCCGCCGCTCAGCGAGCACGCCAGCCACCTGCTCGACGCCATCGCCGAAAATTTCAGCGTGGAAGATGCACAACGCGTCAAGAACATCGAACGCACCACCAATCACGATGTCAAGGCCGTGGAATATTTCCTCAAGGAAAAGATTGCCGGCAATCACGAACTGGAAGCCATCAGTGAATTTATTCACTTCGCCTGCACCTCGGAAGATATCAACAATCTCGCCCACGCCCTGATGCTGCGCGAGGCACGGGGACAGGTCCTGTTGCCGCAGCTGGACGAGATCATCGGCGCAGTAACCAAACTGGCCCACGACAATGCGGAACTGCCCATGCTGTCGCGCACACACGGCCAGCCCGCCTCACCCACCACGCTGGGCAAGGAAATGGCCAATGTCGCTTCCCGCCTGCACCGTCAGCGCGACCAGGTGGCCGCCGTACCCATGCTCGGCAAGATCAACGGTGCGGTCGGTAACTACAATGCCCACATGGTCGCCTACCCGGAAGTTGACTGGCCGGCCTTCAGCCGTGACTTCGTTACCCGTCTCGGACTCGACTGGAACCCCTACACCATCCAGGTCGAACCGCACGACTACATCGCCGAACTGTTCGATGCCGTGTCGCGCTTCAATGTCATCCTGATTGACTTTGCCCGTGACGTGTGGGGCTATATCTCGCTCGGGTATTTCAAGCAGAAAACCGTGGCCGGTGAAGTCGGCTCATCGACCATGCCGCACAAGGTCAACCCGATTGATTTTGAAAATGCCGAGGGTAACTTTGGCATCGCCAACGCCATCTTCAATCACCTGGCGATGAAACTTCCCGTGTCCCGCTGGCAGCGCGACCTCAGCGACTCCACCGTGTTGCGCAACCTCGGTGTCGGTATCGCACACTCCATGATCGGATACGACTCGCTGTTGCGCGGCATTGGCAAGCTCGAAGCCAACCCGGGACGCCTGGCAGAAGACCTGGACGCCACCTGGGAAGTGCTGGCGGAAGCCGTCCAGACCGTGATGCGCCGCTACGGTGTGGAACAACCCTATGAGAAACTCAAGGAACTCACACGTGGCAAGGGCATCGACGCCGCCTCGCTGAAGACGTTCATCGAAGGGCTGGATATCCCGCAGGACGCAAAAGAGGCGTTGGCAAAACTGACGCCGGGCAGCTACATCGGCAACGCGGCAGACCAGGCCAGGGCGATCTAGGGAACCTGACCATTTTCTTTGTCGTCATCCCGGAATTTTATATCCGTCATCCCGGCGAATGCCGGGATCCAGTGTTTTCGATAACATGGATTCCGGCATTCGCCGGAATGACGAGTTAATCAGAATTGTTCTGGACAGTGGCCCAAAAAAATCCCCGCCAGTGCGGGGAGAATTACCTCAACACCTGCTTCGCTCCGTTTGTTATTTGGCCAGCCTCAACGGCGTCACCCAGCGTTCCTGCTTCCATTCCCGGGAACAGATCCACTCGGCCAGTTCGCGGGGACTCTGTGGCTTGCGAATAAAATAGCCTTGTGCCGTATCGCAACCCAGCATTTCCAGAAGATCCCACACGTCGGTGCTTTCCACCCCCTCTGCTACAACTTTCAGGCCCAGGTTGTGGGCCAGGTCGATGGTGGCGCGAACAATGACAGCATCATTTTCATCGCGGTCCATCTGTGTCACAAAAGACTTGTCAATCTTGATCTCGTCGACCGGTAATTGTTTGAGATAGGCCAGCGAGGAATAGCCGGTACCAAAGTCATCGATCGACAGCTGGAACCCCATGCTCGACAAACGACGCATCACCCGGCGTGCTGTCAGCGGGTCAGACATGATGGCACTCTCGGTGATTTCCAGAATCACCCGGGACGGGTCTGCGCGGTGCAACTGGACCAGCTTCTGGACCTGCGATGGCAACTGACGGTCCTGCAGGCTGCGCACCGAGAGATTGATGCTGATACTCAGGTCGATACCGATCTTCGCCCAACTGGCCACCTGCGCCAGTGCCCGATCGATCACCCATAACGTCAATGGCCGGATAACCCCGGTCTGCTCTGCCGAAGGAATAAACTCCTCGGGCGGAACCCGTCCGTACTGCGGATGGTCCCAGCGCACCAGCGCTTCCGCACAAAAGATCCTGCCACTGGAGATATCCACCATCGGCTGGTAATCCAGTATCAGCTGGTCCTGGTCGATGGCTTCCTTGAGTTCGGCGGACAGGCCCAGCCGGCTGATCGACTTGTCGTCACGGCCCGCGGCATAGAAGGTAAAGCCCTTCTGGCTACGCTTGGCTTCATACATGGCGACATCGGCAAAGCGCATTAACAGGTTCGCGTCCTGCCCATGATCAGGACACAGGGCAATACCGATGCTGATGCCGGCCCGCAGGCGAAGATTCTCGATTTTTATCGGCTGTTCAAGTGCCGTGGCGATTTTACGGCAGATCAGCCTGGCGTGGTCACGACCGGCACCGGGCAGCAGTACCGCAAACTCATCACCCCCCAGCCGCGCCACCGTGTCGGTCCGGCGCAGGACCGATACCAGCCGACGACTGACTTCCTGTAGCAAACGGTCACCGATATGGTGTCCCAGGGTGTCGTTCACTTCCTTGAAACGGTCCAGGTCCATGATGAACAGTGCCATCGACTCATCACTGTCGTGGGCTGTCTGTAATTCAGCTTCAAAACGTTCGAGAAACAGCGAACGATTGGGCAGATTCGTCAGATTGTCATGCCGCGCCTGGTATTCCAGGGCGTAATTTTCGGCAATCACTTCTTCGCTGAGACGTTCAAGGCGCCGCTGTAGACGTTCAATGGC
>JALVCM010000252.1 GCA_027010005.1 Thiohalobacter sp. | reverse complement strand
CGGTTATTCCACCCGCATGGGGGCCGCACTGCGTCATTCAGGTCACTACCTGTCGGCGCGCAAGGCGGACAAGAAACTTTTGCTGGTACTGACCGACGGTGAACCATCCGATATCGACGAGCCGGACGAAAAAGCACTGATCCATGATGCGCGCAAGGCAGTGCAGGAGCTCGATCAGGAAGGTATCTATACGTATTGTATCAACCTCGATCCCCACGCGGATGATTACGTGGCGGATATCTTCGGTAACCAGTTCACCGTTATCGACCGGGTCGAGCGTCTGCCGGAGAAATTACCGCAGTTGTTTATGAGTCTTACGCGCTAGATAAAAAATATCCCGGGTCCTCTGGCCGATTTTCTGCGTTATGGTGAGCCGTATCCCGTACAAACTATACGAACGGCCAATTCGACACTACCCGTAACTGCGCTACACTTGCAGGACTGGCCGGACGAGTGCGTGGCCAGCACATTTTTTTCCACCCGGTTTGTGGGATGCACAGGGACGTTTTACACAGCAGTCAGCTGTGGTCTGTTATCCGGTAATTCAGGAGGGGTTTATCCCATGGCTCATATTGTTATTCTCGGCGCGGGTACAGGTGGTATGCCCTGTGCGTATGAAATGCGTGAAGTGCTTGGCCCGGAGCACAGTGTAACGGTCATCAATGCATCGGATACCTTCCAGTTCGTGCCCTCGAATCCGTGGGTCGGGGTGGGCTGGCGCAAGGCTGATGATATCTGTTTCCCGATCCGGCCTTACCTGGAGAAAAAAGGAATTTCATTTATCGCCCAGGCGGCGACAGGGATTGATGCCAAAAACAGCAGCATCACGCTGGCGAGTGGTGACACGGTTGACTATGACTACCTGGTCATAACCACGGGGCCACGCCTGGCATTCGACGAAGTGGAAGGGTCCGGGCCGGCAGGACACACAGTATCGGTTTGTACCACAGAGCATGCCGGGCGTGCCTGGGAAGATTACCAGAAGTTCCTGGATAACCCGGGTCCGATCGTGATTGGTGCCATGCCGTTAGCCAGTTGCTTCGGGCCGGCGTACGAGTATGCCTTTATTCTTGATACTGACCTGCGCAAACGCGGGCTGCGTGACAAGGTGCCCATGACGTTCGTCACGTCCGAGCCGTATATCGGGCACCTGGGTCTTGGTGGTGTTGGTGACTCGCGCGGTATGCTCGAATCCGAGATGCGTAGCCGGCATATCAGGTGGATTACCAATGCCCGGACCACGCGTGTCGAGGAAGGAAAAATGTTTGTCGATGAGCTCGACAATGAAGGTGAGCTGAAGAAGTCTCACGAAGTGGAGTTCAATTATTCCATGATGCTGCCCGCCTTCAGGGGCGTGGATGCCGTGGCCAGTGTCACCGGCCTGTGCAATCCGCGCGGGTTTGTCATGATTGATGAACATCAACGCAACCCGACCTACCCGAACATCTATTCAGCCGGCGTGTGTGTCGCCATCCCGCCTGTGGAAGCCACACCCGTGCCGACGGGTGCACCGAAGACCGGCTACATGATCGAAACCATGGTGACGGCCATTGTGCATAACATCGATCAGGAGCTGAAGGGTGAGGTGCCGGACCATACGGCGACCTGGAACGCAATCTGTCTGGCTGATATGGGTGATACCGGTGCGGCATTTGTTGCCCTGCCACAGATTCCGCCGCGTAATGTTAACTGGTTCAAGAAAGGCAAGTGGGTGCACCTGGCCAAGGTGGCCTTCGAGAAATACTTCATTCGCAAAATGAAGAAAGGAACATCCGAGCCGGTATTCGAAAAGTACGTGCTCAAGGCACTTAATATCGAACGCCTCAAGTAGGCAGGACAGACGTCTTTACAGGTCGCCGCGCTTTATTCCGGTGTTTCCTGGCTTTCATCCGGTGCAGCCGGATCGATCGCCGCACGCACACGTTCTGCAATCCGCATCGCCTCCGCAGCATCATTCGCCAGGGAGGTGTAGTGCCCCATCTTGCGGCCCGGACGCGCTTCTTCCTTGCCATACAGGTGCAGGTTGGTGTGTGTCTCTGCAAACAGGTATTGCCAGCGTGGTGTGCCCTTGTTCCACAGGTCACCAAGGACATTCACCATGACGGCAGCCGAAAGCATCCGTGTCGATCCCGGTGGCAGTCCACAGAGGGTACGCACCTGTTGTTCAAACTGTGACGTCAGGCAGGCATCGATGGTGTAGTGCCCGCTGTTATGCGGGCGTGGTGCCATTTCATTGATCAGCAGGCGGCCATCGGTGGTGATGAAGAACTCGACGGCCAGCACACCACAGTAATCCATGGCATTGGCCAGTTGCAGTGCCATGTCGCGGGCGCTGGCGACTGTATCGTCATCGAACCGTCCCGGTACCCGGGTGGTATCGAGAATGCCATTGACGTGCAGGTTCTCGCCGGGCGGGTAGACGGCCGTCAATCCACCGATACTGCGTGCCAGTACAACAGACAGTTCCTGATCCAGCTGAACACATTCTTCCAGTACACACGGTGCCTGGTTCAGGTCATCGAAGGCCAGCTTCGCCTGTGCAAGGTTGTCGACACCGATCTGTCCTTTGCCGTCGTAGCCGAGCCGGGCGGTCTTGAGGAGTGCGGGCATGGTCAGTGCGGCGCAGGCCGGTTCCAGGTCGGTCATTGAGTTGATGGCAAAGAAGGGTGCGGTGGGCAGCCCCAGGTCACGGATAAAGGTCTTCTCGCGGATACGGTCACGCGCGATGGCAACAGCCTTCGAGCCGGGACGTACCGGCACCCGTGCTTCCAGAAACTCCAGCGCCTCGGCCGGAACATTTTCGAATTCTGTGGTCACGGCAGCACAGCCACTGGCCATTTCCTCGAGTGCCGCGTTATCGTCATATGCCGCCTGCAGGTGGCGGTCGGCAATGCGGCCCGTCGGGCTGTCCGGGTCGGGGTCGAGCACCCATACCTTGTAGCCCATGCTATGCGCCGCCAGGGTAAACATACGTCCGAGTTGCCCGCCGCCG
>JALVCM010000251.1 GCA_027010005.1 Thiohalobacter sp. | reverse complement strand
GCTGCGCAAACAGGCCCCTTCCCGGGATGTTGAATGGCGTATCAGTGAAAACCTGCACGCCGAAGGTGACATCGACCTGTTGTACATTGCGCTGGAAAACCTGCTGGGAAACGCCTGGAAGTACAGTAGCAGAAACACCGGCAAGACCTGTATCGAGTTCGGCGCCATGGAACAGGAAGGTAAACAGGTCTTCTTTGTCCGTGACAACGGCTGTGGCTTCAATACCGACTATTCGGACAAGCTGTTTGCCACTTTCCAGCGTTTGCATGGCAAGGATTACGAAGGTACCGGCATAGGGCTTGCCACCGTTCATCGTATCATCCAGCGTCACCATGGACAGATCTGGGCTGACAGCACCCAGGGAGAAGGATCAACATTTTACTTTACACTGGGCTGAAAATGCGGCAGTCCTGCTCAACCGTACAGGCGGCTGTACAGGCCTTCCGACTTGAGCAATTCACCGTGCGTCCCCTGCTCGGCAATCTGCCCGTCCTCAAATACATACACGTGATCGGCCTGTTTCACCGCGCTCAGCCGGTGGGCAATAATCAATACCGTCCGGCCCTCCAGGAACGGTTTCAGCGCCCTGTGCAGGCGCGCCTCGGTTTGCGTATCCAGTGCCGAGGTGGCTTCATCGAAAATCACTACCTGTGGGTCATTCAGTAACAGGCGTGCAATAGCCAGGCGCTGGCGCTGGCCACCGGACAGGCGCACACCCTGCCGGCCCAGCTGTGAATCGAGTTGTTGCGGCATATCCTGTACCGTATCTTCCATTTGCGCGGCCTGTAACGCTTTCCACAGCCGCTCGTCCGGGTAGTCACGCCCCAGTGTCAGATTGTTTCGCACCGTGTCGTTAAACAGCACCGGGTGCTGCAGTACTGTGGCGACGTGTTCTCGGACCACCTCGAGTCCGATCTTCTGTACCGGCACACCGTCAAAACAGATCTGCCCCTGCTGTGGCTGGTACAGCCCCAGCAACACCTGAACCAGGGTCGACTTGCCACCACCGCTGGCGCCTACCAGTGCGACACGCTGGCCGGCCTCGATGTTCAGACTGACACCGTTCAATACCGGCTCGTCCGGACGGTAGGAAAAATGAATATCATCCGCCTGCACAGAAACACCGCGCTTGCCCTCGAATGGATTCTGCTCAGTGGGATAACGGGGTTCCTCGTGCAGGTCAAGCAGGCTGTTGATACGTTCCAGTGCTGCACGTGCACTGTAGAACGCATACTGGATATTCAGTACTTCCTGGACAGGCCCCATCACGGCCATCATCTCGCCGATGCTGAGTCCCGAATACAGCACCATCAACATACTGACTGCACGGAACAGGTCAAAACCTGCCAGGAAAACAAAAAACGACAAACGACTGGCTGCGTCGCTTTTCCATGAGAAGGCTGCTGAATCATGCTTGATCTGCCGCGCGCGTTCGATGACACGTTTCAGGTAATAGCCTTCACGGTTGGCGGCACGCACCTGCTGGATAGCGTCCAGCGTTTCGGTCAACGCACCCTGAAAAATTTCGAATGCCTGATTCTCGCGCCGTTTCAGATGTTTGACCTGTTTGCCCAGCGACACGGTGAAATACACCACGACCGGGTTCAGGAACAGGATCAACAGCGCCAGTTTCCAGTGCATCCACAGCAATACTCCGGCAGCACCGATCAGCGACAGTACGGCAATCAGGAATTTACTTACCGTCATACCGATAAAATCATCAACGGCATTCAGGTCAGTCACGAAATGCGAAGTCACCTCACCGCTACCCATGGCCTCGTACTCGGCCAGGGAAATACGTTGCAGGCGTAGCAACAGGTCGCGCCGTATCCGGAACACGACATCCTTGGCAATAAAACTGAACTGGCGTGTTTGCCATACGGTCAGCATCACGTTGGTAAAGCGCAGCACAATCGTGGCAAGTAATACCGCAGTGATATACAACACCGGACTGTGCCAGCTGTCCGGGAACAGCCGGTTCATGATGGCCACCAGTGTTGCGGGCTCCTTGAGCAGCACCTCATCAACCAGCAACGGCATCATCAACGGCAGGGGCACACTGACCAGCACCGCCAGCAGGGCAATAATATTCGCCCACACCAGTTCACGCCGGTGTTCACGGACAATATTCATCACCCGCTCCCAGCTGTAACGTCCGTCAGTGACCTGTGTATTTTCCATGTCAGCCATGATCCTTCTCGAACAGGGCCATGGACTCCACGTGCGCGGTATGCGGGAACATGTCCATGACACCGGCCGCGACCAGTCGATAACCCTGTTCGTTGACCAACGACCCGGCATCGCGTGCCAGCGAGCCGGGATGACAGGACACATAGACAATACGTTCCGCACCCAGTGTCGCAAGATGCGGTATCATCTCCTGTGCACCGCTGCGTGGCGGGTCGAGCAGGATATGGTCATATTGTTGTTGCATCCAGCCCTGGCCAGCCGGGTCCTGCGTCAGGTCGACAGCGTGGAATTCAGTATTTTCAATACCATTTCGTGCCGCATTCTCCCGCGCCCTCTGTACCAGCCCGGCATCCCCTTCCACACCCGTAACATGCAGTGCATGGCGTGCCAGCGGCAGGGTAAAGTTACCCAGCCCACAGAACAGGTCCAGCACCCGACTCTTGCTATCCGGCGCCAGTAACGCCAGTGCCTGGCGGATCATGGCGCGGTTGATAGCTACATTGACCTGGGTGAAATCCGTCGGCTGGAACTGTATCTCGATAGCATGGTCCTGCAAGTGATAGGACAGTTGCGAGTCTTCCGGCCATAACGGCGCAACCGTATCCGGCCCGCCCGGTTGCAACCAGATATGCAGGCCGGTTTGTGCTGCGTAGTCTTTCAGTATCTGTGTGTCGCTGTCCGACAGGGGGTCGAGGTTACGAAATACCAGTACCGTGGCCTGCTCCCCCACGGCAACTTCGATCTGGGCAATCCGCTCGCGTGCCTGCATGCCCTGGATCATCCCGGCCAGCTCGTCGAGGCGTTCGCCGACCGAGGG
>JALVCM010000250.1 GCA_027010005.1 Thiohalobacter sp. | reverse complement strand
CCATAATCATGGCAAAACTGCCGGAATCGAGGCGCAGTACGGCCAGCAGCACCAGCGGCACAAGGACCAGTGCGCTGATGATACGTTGTCTAAGCACGTTCGGCCTGCTCCACCTGTTCGCCGGTTTTTCCAAAACGCCGTTGCCGGCTGGCAAAGGATTGCAGTGCCTCGTCAAAAGCGACCACATCAAAGTCCGGCCACAAACGGTCGGTAAAATACAGCTCGGTATAGGCCAGTTGCCATAACATGAAATTGCTGATGCGCTGTTCTCCACCGGTACGGATAAACAGGTCAGGCTCGGGAAGATCGGTAATCGAAAGCTCCTGGCCAAGCAGGTCACTGGTGATGTCTTCAGGCTGGAGTTCCCCGCTGGCGACACGCTCCGCCAGCCGTCTGGCTGCGTCAGCCATGTCCCAGCGACCACCGTAGTTGGCGGCAATGGCCAGTGTCATGCCGGTATTTCCGGCTGTCTGTGCTTCAGCGCTGTCCATCAGTGAGCGCAGTTTTTCGTTGAATGCACTGCGGTCACCGATAAAGCGCATCCGCACACCGTTCCTGTGCAGGCGGTCGACTTCCTTGCGCAGGGTACGGATAAACAGGTCCATGAGCAGGCCGACCTCGGTTTTCGGGCGACGCCAGTTTTCACTGGAGAAGGCAAACAGGGTCAATACTTCAATGCCCCGTGTACGGCAGGACTCAACAATACGGCGCACAGCCTTGACGCCTTCACGATGTCCCATATAACGCGGCAACATACGCTTCCTGGCCCAGCGTCCGTTACCGTCCATGATAATGGCAACATGGCGCGGCAAGCGCTGCTCAGCGATTCCGGCTCCGGCTTGGACTGGCTCCTGTGACATGTTTGTAATCTTTATTAGCCTGTTTCCGGGTTACGCCGGATCAGATTTCCATCAACTCCGCTTCCTTGACCTCAACCAGTTTTTCCACTTCATTGACATACTGGTCAGTCAGCTTCTGTATACGCTCGCTGGCACGGCGTTCGTCGTCTTCGGAAATCTCCTTTTCCTTGAGCAGTTCCTTGAAATCACTGTTGGCATCGCGGCGGATATTCCGGATCGCAACGCGCGCACCTTCTGCCTCACTGCGCACGATTTTCACCATGTCGCGACGACGCTCTTCGGTCAGTGGCGGCATCGGGATACGTATCACAGTGCCAGCGGTGTTCGGATTGAGCCCGAGATCGGATTTCATGATGGCCTTTTCAACAGCCTGCACCATCTGCTTTTCCCAGGGATTGACCACCAGCGTCCGGGAATCTTCCACGTTGATGTTGGCGACCTGGCTGAGCGGGACTTCCGAACCGTAGTAATCCACCTTGACATGGTCGAGCAGACTGGGATGTGCCCTGCCCGTGCGGATTTTACTCAGTGCCTGCCTGAACGCCTCGATACTCTTGCTCATGCGTGTATTGGCGTCATCCAGTATTTCATCGATCATTGTGCTTTACTCCACCAGTGTTCCGACAGCTTCACCCTGGACCACCCGCAACAGGTTACCCGGCTCGAACAGGTTGAACACACGTACGGGAACATTCTGGTCACGGCACAATACCAGTGCCGTGGTATCCATAACCCCGAGCTTTTTGACAATCGCCTCGTCGTAGCTGAGCTTCTCGTAACGCACGGCATCCGGGTTTTTCATCGGGTCGGAATCATAGACACCATCCACCTTGGTAGCCTTGAGCATGATCTCGGCACCAATTTCGATGGCACGCAGGCTGGCGGCGGAATCCGTGGTAAAAAACGGGTTACCGGTACCGGCGGCAAACAGCACGACACGGCCTTTTTCCAGGTGGCGTATGGCGCGGCGGCGAATATAGTCTTCACACACCTGGTTGATCTTGAGGGCAGACATCACCCGGCACTGGCTGCCCAGTTTTTCCAGCGCATCCTGCATGGCAAGCGCATTCATGACCGTGGCGAGCATTCCCATATGGTCACCGGTCACCCGGTCGATACCGCCCTGGGCAAGCCCCGCGCCGCGGAAAATATTGCCGCCGCCAATGACCAGCCCGATTTCCACACCCTGTTCGGCCAGGTCTTGTATTTCCCCCGCAACGCGAAGAATGGTTGCCGGGTCTATCCCGTAGTCACCGTCCCCCATCAGCGCTTCACCGCTGATCTTCAGGAGGATGCGGCGGTAGACCAGTTTCTTTTGGCTCATAGGTTTATTTACAATAAGTTATAGAACTATTTTAAGTAAATTTATCACTACTGGCGCCGTGGCACCAGCGGTGATTCTGTAACATCGTACCCGGGTACGAAACGGGGCCGCATTGCGACCCCGTGAATCATACCGGCAAGTGGACTTCCCGTCCTCCCCGGCAAGGCGATGACTCAGTTCCCCTGAACCTGCGCCATAACCTCTTCAGCAAAGTTTTCGGTCTTCTTCTCGACCCCTTCCCCGAGCTCGAGCCGGTCAAAGCCCTTGACACTGGCACCGGCACCCTTGAGCAGCTTGCCGACCGTCTGGTCTGGATCCTTGACGAAAGGCTGCCCCACCAGGGTGATTTCACCGAGGAACTTGCGGATCCGGCCACTGACCATCTTCTCGATAATCTCGGCGGGCTTGCCACTGGCTTCGGCCTGGGCGGAAAAAATGTCCTTTTCCTTGTCGAGCATTTCCTGCGGCACTTCGCTCTCGTCGACACATACCGGTCTGGATGCCGCAATATGCATGGCAACATCCCGTGCCAGTGCAGCATCGCCACCTTCCACTTCAACCAGCACACCAATACGCTCGCCGTGCAGGTAACTGGAAAGGTTGCCGCTGCCGGCTTCACGACGCACGAAACGGCGCACATTGATGTTTTCACCAATGGTTGCAATCAGGCCACGGCGTGCTTCATCGATGCTTTCACCACCGTCTTCCAGCGGCATGGCCATCAGGGCTTCCACGTCAGCCGGCGCATCTGCCAGAATCCGCTTCGCCACCGCACGGGCAAAGTTCTGGAAATCGTCTTTTTTGGCCACGAAGTCGGTTTCGGAATTAACCTCGACCATCGCGGCGGTTTTGCCATCACCGGAAACTTCCACGATGATTGCGCCTTCGGCTGCCACACGACCGGCCTTCTTGTCGGCCTTGGCCAGGCCGGACTTGCGCAGGGCTTCGGCGGCTGCATCCATATCGCCGTCCGCATCCACCAGTGCCTTCTTGCACTCCATCATGCCGCAGCCGGTACGCTGGCGCAGTTCTTTAACCTGCGCTGCAGAGATTGCCATGTTTAATACCTCTTGAAAAAATCTGTGATACTGGGAAAAACGGTCTGGCCCGGTGCTACTGGGCCGTACCGCTGACCTCGACGAACTCGTCATCCTTGCTGCCGCCGACCTGCGCCATGGCGCTGCGGCCTTCCTCGACAGCATCGGCCACGCCCTGGACGTAGAGCTGGATGGCGCGAATGGAGTCATCATTACCAGGAATGACGTAATCGATATTGTCCGGCGAATTATTGGTATCAACGATACCGACGACCGGGATACCGAGCTTTTTGGCTTCGGCAATCGCAATCTTCTCGTGACCGACATCGACCACAAACATAACGTCAGGCAACCGGTTCATGTCCTTGATACCACCCAGGCTGCGATCCAGCTTGTCTTTTTCGCGGGTCAGCATCAGGGCTTCTTTCTTGTTCAGTTTTTCGAAGGTGCCATCCGCTTCCATCGCTTCGAGATCTTTCAGTCGCTTGATAGACTGACGTACGGTCTTGAAGTTGGTGAGCATGCCGCCCAGCCAGCGATGATTGACATAAGGCATCTTGCAGCGTTCGGCTTCAGCGCGAATGGTGTCGCGCGCGGAACGCTTGGTGCCAACGAACAGAACGGTGCCCTTGTTGGCCACCATCTTGCCAATGAAATTCAGCGCATCCTGGTACAGCGGAAGCGTCTTTTCCAGATTGACAATGTGGATTTTACTGCGTTCGCCGAAAATGTACGGGGCCATTTTCGGGTTCCAGAAACGGGCCTGATGGCCGAAATGCACGCCAGCCTCAAGCATCTGGCGCATGGTTACACTAGACATAATAAACCTCTTTGTAAGGGTTGGGCCTCCATACGCCCCATGACAGTAACCCGCGGCTGGCTCTCGCCATGCCGAAGGCACCCAACTGCATGTGCCGACGTATGTGTGGATTTATAGTTACCGGGCGGCAGGAAGATTCCAGCAGCCCTGTTAACAAGCCGCGTTTTATACCATACACTAGGCGTAACAGCAATTAATCCGGCCACTTAGGCCCCGTTTTCTCACGTCCGACCCGATCAGCCCGTGCTGCCGGACACGGCAGCGACAGGAAGCCATGAGCATATCCATCAAAACCCCCGAAGAAATCGAAAAAATGCGTATAGCCGGCCGCCTGGCCGCCGAACAGCTGGAAATGATCGAGCCCTACGTACGCGCCGGCGTCACCACGGAGGAACTCGACCGCATCTGCCACGACTACACCGTCAATGTGCAGGGTGCGGTACCGGCCCCGCTCAATTATCGTGGCTTCCCGAAATCCATCTGCACCTCGGTCAACCACCAAGTCTGTCACGGTATCCCCGGCAACCGCAAGCTCAAGAACGGCGATGCCATCAATATCGATATCACCGTGATCAAGGATGGCTTTCACGGTGATACCAGCAAGATGTTTTTTGTCGGCGAGCCGACCGTCATTGCGAAACGCCTGGTCGATACCGCCTATGAATGTATGTGCACAGGTATTCGCATGGTAAAGCCTGGTGCACGCCTCGGTGATATCGGGCACGCCATCCAGCAGCTCGCGGAGAGCCGTCATTTTTCCGTGGTGCGTGAATACTGCGGACACGGAATCGGTCGCGAGTTTCACGAAGAGCCCCAGGTGCTGCACTACGGCAAGGCCGGCACCGGTGTGGTACTGCAGGCGGGCATGACATTTACCATCGAGCCGATGATCAATGTCGGCAAACGCCACACCAAGGTACTCAAGGATGGCTGGACCGTGGTCACCAAGGACCACAGCCTGTCGGCACAATGGGAGCACACCATCCTCGTGACCCCTGATGGTTATGAAGTTCTCACCCTGCGCAAGGGTGAAACCATATGATGAGCCCGGACGACGGCGAGACCCGCCCCATTGCCCGCCTGGCGACAGACAGTATTGCCGGCTGGTTCGATCTCGGTATTCTGGACCAGGCTTTCCATGCCGACACCTTGTCCCTCGGTGATATCCGCACATTTCTGAAAACGGCTAACGAGCACCTCATGGCCCGCTTCGATGCAGGAGCTGATATCGAGGACCTGATTTTTGCACGCAGCTGGGTGGTGGACCAGGTGCTGATTCGCTGCTGGGATGCAAAACTGGCCAGACTCGATGGCTCGCTGGTGGCAGTGGGCGGCTATGGACGTGCAGAGCTGTTACCCGGCTCCGACGTCGACATCATGATACTGCTGGCACAAAGCGAAGATGCCGCAACCGCCAGGGACCTCGAAGCCTTCCTGATGCTACTGTGGGATATTGGCCTGGAGGTCGGCCACAGTGTGCGCACACTGGAGGACTGCCAGGAGCAGGCACGCGCCGACATCACTGTAGCAACCAACCTGATGGAAGCCCGCCTGCTACATGGCCGAAAAGACCTTTTCGATGACATGCGGCGGCTCACCGGGCCGGATTACGTCTGGCCCGACCGCGAATTCTTCACGGCCAAGCTGGAAGAGCAGCACGCGCGTTACAAAAAGTTCGACGACGCGGTCTATAACCTGGAACCCAACGTCAAGGAAGGCCCCGGTGGACTGCGCGATGCGCAGATGATCGGCTGGGTGTTCAAGCGTCACTTCGGCACGGAAGACCTCGGCGAACTGGTAGAACGGGAAGATATTACACCCGGTGAATACGATACCCTGATGCAGGGCCAGCGCTTTTTATGGAAAGTCCGTTTCGGGCTGCACCAGATTACCCGACGCCGCGAAGACCGCCTGTTATTCGACCACCAGCGCACCCTGGCACAGAACTTCGGTTATACCGACCACGACCATAAACTGGCGGTCGAGTGGTTCATGAAAGATTACTACCGCACCATCCAGGCACTCAGCCGCCTGAATGAAATGCTGCTGCAACTGCTGCAGGAAATCATCCTGTACGAAGACGACGAAAGCACGGTAACCCCTCTGAACCGGCGTTTCCAGGTCCGCAAGGGTTTTCTTGAAGTGACCGGTAACGGGGTCTTTAAACGCTATCCCTTTGCCCTGCTGGAACTGTTCCTGCTGATGCAGCAGCACAGCGAGATCAAGGGCGTACGGGCATCGACCATCCGCCTGGTGCGTGACCACCTGTACCTGATCGATGACAGCTTCCGCAAGGACATCCGCGCCCGCAGCCTGTTCATGGAAATCTTTCGCCAGCCAACCGGCCTGACCCACGAACTGCGGCGCATGAACCGCTATGGTGTACTGGCAGCCTACTACCCCAAATTCGAACTCATCGTCGGGCAGATGCAGCACGACCTGTTCCACGCCTATACCGTCGACGAACACACCCTGTTCGTGGTGCGCAACCTGCGCCGTTTCTCGGTGCCGGAAATGGCGCACGAATTACCCAAGTGCAGCCGTATCTCTGCGGAAATCCCCAAGCCGGAACTGTTATACCTGGCAGGCTTCTTTCACGACATTGCCAAGGGTCGTGGTGGAAACCATGCAGAGCTGGGGGCAGAAGATGCGTATGAATTCCTCAAGCTGCACGGACTCAGTGAATACGACTGCAAGCTGGTTTCGTGGCTGGTACGCAGCCACCTGCTGATGTCCCACGTGGCACAGCGCCGCGACATCACCGATCCGGACGTCATCCACGACTTTGCCACCCAGGTGGGTGACCGCACACGCCTCGATTACCTGTACCTGCTGACCGTTGCCGACATACGCGGCACCAACCCGACGCTGTGGAATTCCTGGAAAGATGCCCTGTTCCGGGACCTTTACAACGCCACCAAGCGTGCACTTCGACGCGGTCTTGAAAATCCACTGCACCGTGATGAACTGATCCGGGACATCAAGCACAAGGCCGCGGAGAAACTTGCCGGACATGGCATCGACATGCAACAGCTCGAGCGTCTCTGGCAGGACTTTCCGGAAGACTATTTTCTGCGTCACAGTGTCGAAGAGGTTATCTGGCACGCAAAGGTTATTCTTGACGAAGGCAGCATGGACGGGGTACGCGTCGACCTGTGCCCGCAGTCAGAACGTGGCGGCAGTGCACTGTTCCTGTACACACCCGTCGTGGACCGCCTGTTCAACCGGACCACCGCCCTGATCGACCAGATGGGCCTGTCTATCACCGATGCACGTATCATTACATCGAAGCGTGGCTATGCGGTAAATACCTACCTGTTGCTGAACTCTGCCGGGGAACCCGTTCTGGACAGCTATGATGGAGAAGAACTGGTGACGCTGATGAAACAGGAGTTGCTGTCAGAACATGATACTGCAACAACCTCGGCACGCCGCGCACCAAGGCGTATACGCCAGTTCCATGTACCCACGCAAGTCAACTTTCATTTGGACGATGCACAACAGCGTACGATTGTCGAACTCTTCACCACGGATTACCCGGGACTGTTGTCGCGTGTCGGACAGATTTTCTACGACCAGGGCGTGGTATTGCAGAACGCCAAGATCGCCACCTTTGGTTCAAAAGCCGAGGATGTATTTTTTGTGACGGACAGTGAGGGGAATGCACTCGATACCAGGCACAGGACAGTCTGCGTGAAGCCCTTGTCCAGGCACTGGACCAGCCCTGCGAGTAAGCCGGGGAATATGCCATCCCTCAACACTCAGGGCACCTCCGGTCAATCTGGAATTCTTGTCATTGCGAGCGAAGCGCGGCAATCTCATACCATGGAATCAGTCCGTTAAAGATTGCCACGTCACTTCATTCCTCGCAATGACGAACTAATCAGGGACTCTTTAGATACTACACTTCCACCAGCTCGATACCGTTCCCGTCCGGGTCGCGGAAGAATGCCGCACAACGGCCTGAACGACTCCGTGTATAGCTCACACCGGCCTCTTCGAGACGCTCCAGCAGGGGATCGAGATCACTGACCGTAAATGCTGCATGACGGTCACGACCCACATGCTCCGGTCGACCTGTTACCGGGTCGGGGTTTGGCAACTGCAAAAGATGCAACTGCTGTGCACCCAGTTCAAGCCAGGCGCCCGGATAACCGATATCGGGCCGTTGCGGGTCTGTTTCCAGCTGCAGAATACCACAATAAAATGCCAGTGAGCGCTGCACATCGGCAACCAGGAAACTGACATGGTGTATACCCAGCACGTGACTCATGAGGTTTCCCCGATATGCTCGTTCGCCGCGAACCAGGCGGCCGCCAGAATCAGCACACCGCCCACCCATTCCTGAAGCAATACCTGCTCGTCGGTCAGCAGAATCGACGACACGGCACCCACCACCAGCTCAAACAGCAGAATAACGGCCGAGCGATGCACCGGCATGTGGGTAACACCATAGATTACGGTGACCGTCATAATGACAAAACCGAACCAGCCCAGCATCGCCGATCCCAGCCACACGGACATATCCACCACCGGCATGGGCTCACGGACGATCAGTATCCACACGGCTGCAACCAGTACCACACCCAGCCAGCTGGCCGATGCCTTGGTCTGCATACCGGCGTGTTTCAGTTTACGCACCATGACATTGGCAAAAGCGAACGCCAGGCCCGAGGATGCCGCCATCCAGTCAGCCCCGTCACGTGGCCAGGGCATCCCCAGTTGCGGGTCCCACAGCATGACAATGGCGCCTGAAATTGCCAGTACAAACACCAGGAATCCACTGGCACCCGGGCGTTCGCCAAGAATCAGCCAGCCGAGAATCAGTGCCCACAGGGGGGAAAGGTAGAACAGCAACAGTACCCGCACCACAGTGCCATCGAGGATGGCAATGACAAATGCCACGTTGCACCAGCCAACAGCCAGTGTCATCAGTGCCAGCACCACCCCTTCGCTTGCCCATTCACCACGAGAACGCCACAGCCAGGGCAACCCCACCAGCAAGGCAGCACCATAACTGGACAGGGACAGCCACAGTCCCTGCAGGCCCTGTGCTTCCAGCAGGCGCAGCGGGTACCAGACCAGGCCCCACAACGTGGCGGTCAATAACAGGCTGAAGACGGGCAAAAGCGGATGACTGCACGGTTTCATAAGATTGCGTATACTCTCGCCTTCATTTTTTGACCATTTCCTTTTATATATATGAATCCCGACCTGTCACGGCTGCACCCCTACCCGTTCGAGCGCATGGCAAAGCTGTTTGCCGGCGTGACGCCGCCAGACGGTCTGGAAACAATCCGCTTATCGATCGGAGAACCCAAACACCCGACTCCTGCCTTCATTGCCGAAGCGATGATCGAGCACCTGCACGGTCTGTCACTCTACCCGTCTACGCGTGGCACAGACGGCCTGCGCACCGCTATCTGCAACTGGTTGACGACACGTTTTGACCTGCCCGCCAACAGCCTCGACCCGGACCGTCACGCCCTGCCGGTCAACGGCACCCGTGAGGCACTGTTTGCCATCGCCCAGTGCATGGTCGACCGCTCACGCGATGCCGCCGTACTGATGCCGAACCCCTTTTATCAGATATACGAGGGCGCTGCACTGTTGGCGGGTGCCGAACCGGTTTTCCTCAACGCCACGGCCGACACCCATTACCTGCCGGACTTTGCTGCGGTCAGCGAGTCGACCTGGAAACGCTGCCAGTTACTCTATCTCTGCTCACCGGGCAACCCGACCGGCCAGGTCATCGATACCGCTACCCTGCAGAGGCTGATTGAACTGGCGCACAAACACGATTTTGTCATTGCCTCTGACGAGTGCTACTCGGAGATCTACCGGGAGGACGACACACCACCACCCGGGCTGTTGCAGGCCGCTGCACAAATGGGCAACGACAGCTACACACACTGCCTGGTATTTCACAGTCTGTCCAAGCGTTCCAATGTGCCCGGGCTGCGTTCCGGTTTTGTTGCCGGTGATGCCGACCTGATCCAGGCGTTCTTCCACTACCGCACCTATCACGGCTGTGCGATGCCACCTGCCACCCAGGACGCCAGCGTCCGTGCCTGGCACGACGAGGCACACGTACAGGAAAACCGCCGACTGTACCGGGAAAAGTTTACCGCTGTTGCCGATATACTGTCGCCGGTGATGGAGATCGACATTCCCCCGGCAGGTTTTTACCTCTGGCAGCGCACCCCGCTTGACGACAGCGAATTTGCGCTGGAACTGTACCGGCAACAGAATGTCGTGGTATTGCCCGGCAGTTACCTGTCGCGCGACACCCCTGACGGCAACCCGGGACACAAGCATGTACGTATGGCACTGGTCGCACCACTCGACGAGTGCCTGGACGCCGCACACAGAATCCGAACCTTTACCGAACCGTTATAACCGTTTCAGGAGACCGCCATGAGCGACTTGCAAGCCACCATCGAAGAAGCCTTTGAACGACGCGCCGACATCACCCCGCGCACCGTCGAGACACACGTCAAGGAAGCCACCCTCGAGGCCATCCGCATGCTGGATACCGGTGAAGCCCGCGTGGCGGAAAAGAAAGATGGTGGCTGGGTGGTCAACGACTGGCTGAAAAAAGCCGTTCTGCTGTCGTTCCGTATCGAGGACAACGAATTCATGAAGGGCGGTTTCACCAACTATTACGACAAGGTGAAGTCCAAGTACAGTGACTACAACGCCAGGGAATTCCGCGCCGGCGGTGTACGCGTGGTACCCCCGGCGACGGCGCGCTTCGGCTCCTACATCTCGCCCGGCGTGGTGCTGATGCCTTCCTACGTCAATATCGGGGCCTATGTCGATGCCGGCACCATGGTGGATACCTGGGCCACGGTCGGCTCCTGCGCCCAGATCGGCAAGAATGTCCACCTGTCCGGCGGTGTGGGTATCGGCGGTGTACTGGAACCGGTAC
>JALVCM010000249.1 GCA_027010005.1 Thiohalobacter sp. | reverse complement strand
ACCTTCACGGCGCACCCCCGGTTACGGGCGGAAAAAAGGCGACTTCATCGCCTTCGGCAACCATCGACCCATAATCCACGTATTCCATATTACGCGCCGCTAACATATTGTCGGGCAAGGGTTCTTCCGGCAACACAAGGTGCCACACCTCACCTACCGTGATGTTTTCCGGTGCCGAAACGATACGTTCGTCTATACCATAACGTTCGCGCAAGCTGGCAAAAAATCTGACTGTGATCTGCACTTTTAATTTTATCCCGCGTTGCGACATGCTTACCGGCCACCTATAGTAATAGGCCAACACACGAAAAGATTCCGAAAAAACTGACGATACAAGTTTACCACGGTCAACGTGGACAGATACGGGAAGACGGACAGGCGGGTATGGGAGAACTCACTCACTTCAATGCGGCAGGTGAAGCGCATATGGTCGATGTCGGCGACAAGGCCGTCTCGAGCCGTTGTGCTGTTGCCGATGGCTGGATCGCCATGCAGCCCGCTACCCTGCAACACATCCTGAAGGGTGACAACAGGAAAGGCGACGTGCTCGGTGTCGCGCGCATTGCCGGCATCATGGCCGCCAAGAAAACTGCCGACCTGATCCCGCTGTGCCACCCGCTGGCACTGACACGCGTAGAACTGGACTTTGAAACCCGTGAACAACCGGCCTCGGTGTATTGCCGTGCCACGGTGGAAACACGGGGACAGACCGGTGTGGAAATGGAAGCACTGACCGCTGTACAGATTGCCCTGCTCACGGTTTACGACATGTGCAAGGCCGTTGACCGGGGCATGACACTGCACGAGGTCCGCCTGCTGGAAAAGCGGGGGGGAAAATCGGGCCACTGGCAACGCACTGCACCCTGATAATACCCGCGCATAACCAACAACATCAAAAAAGCGCAGGAAATGGAAGCGATATGACAGCACCGTTAAGGATATTGCTTGTTGAAGATAACGACGATGACGCCCAGCTGTTACTGGTCAGGCTCAGGCGCGCCGGGTACACACCTGACTATATACGCGTCGACAATGCAGACGAATTAAAAAAAGCGCTGCAGGACCACGACTGGCAAATCGTTGTGTCGGATTACGCCATGCCCGGATTCAGCGGCCTCGAGGCATTGCATATTTTACGTGAAAGGGACAGGGATACGCCTTTTATCCTGGTGTCCGGCACGGTCGGCGAAGAAATTGCCGTTGAAGCCATGCGCTCCGGTGCCAACGATTACATTATGAAGGACAACCTGACACGGCTGGTCCCCGCGATCGACCGTGAGTTACGCGATGTCCGGGAAAGGTCTGACCGCCGGCGCGCCGAAGAAGCGCTGTACCAGGAACGAGAACGTGCACTGGTTACCCTGCACTCCATTGGCGATGGTGTCATTACCACCGACGCAGACGGGCGTGTCGACTACATGAACCCGGTTGCAGAGCGTGTCACCGGCTGGAGCGGCACAGAAGCCCAGGGGCATCCGCTCACGGAAGTCCTGCCCCTGACCAACGAAACCTCGCGTATCCCCATCGAAAGCCCCGCCTCTGTCAGCCTGCGTACAAAACAGGTTGTCAGCCTCAGTGAGCAGTGCCTGCTGGTCAATCGTAACGGACAGGAATTTCACATCGAGGACTCAGCCGCCCCGATATTCGACCGCGAAAACCGTGTCATCGGTGTGGTACTGGTCTTCCACGATGTTACCCGCGAACGGCGCATGGCGCGACAAATGACCTGGGAAGCTACCCATGACAGCCTGACAGGACTGGTCAACCGGCGCGAATTTGCCGAACGACTGAACAACCTGCTGGCCTCGGGTGAACAGGAACACGCCCTGCTCTACCTCGACCTCGACCAGTTCAAGGTCATCAACGACACCTGTGGCCACGATGCCGGTGACGAACTGCTGCGGCAACTCAGCCGGCTGTTGTTACAGAATGTGCCGACCAATTCCTCACTGGCGAGACTGGGTGGTGACGAGTTTGGCGTACTGCTGGAAAACGTTTCCATCGACCAGGCCAGGGAAGTGGCTGACCGCCTGTTATCGACCTTCAGCCACTTCACCTACCAGTGGGAAGACCGGCGCTTTGATGTCGGTGTCAGCATCGGCATGGTGCCCATCCAGCAAGATACCCGCAACGCCTCACTGATACTCAGCGCGGCGGATGTTGCCTGTTATGTCGCCAAGGAGTCAGGCAGGAACCGTATTCACGTCTATGAAGAAAGTGATATCGACCTCGGCCAGCGACACAATGAAATGCACTGGGTGTCCCGTATTACCGAGGCGCTGGAAGAAGACCGTTTTGTGCTGTACCGGCAGGAAATCACCTCGCTGGATAACAGGGAAAAAACACCACACTATGAGTTATTGGTGCGCATGCGTTCCACTGACGGCACCATCATTCCTCCCGGCAATTTCATCCCCGCCGCAGAACGTTATAACCTGATGAATGCACTTGACCGCTGGGTCATCGACAAGGCCTTCCAGCACCTGAAAGTCTTTCAGCAGCAAGGCGACGAGAGCATCTACTCGATAAACCTGTCAGGTAACTCGCTCAATGATGAAAATTTTTCTGACTATATTGCGGAAAAAATCAGTGAATACCGGATTCGCACCGAACTCCTGTGTTTCGAGGTGACGGAAACCGCTG
Organism: Thiohalobacter sp.; assembly: GCA_027010005.1. Lineage (GTDB taxonomy): Bacteria > Pseudomonadota > Gammaproteobacteria > DSM-19610 > DSM-19610 > Thiogranum. The sequence continues at coordinate 398 of JALVCM010000249.1, read as the reverse complement.
CGGTTTTCAACCTGGCCAAGGCCAGCCATATCATCAAGACACTGAAAAAACTTGGCTGCCGATTTTCACTCGATGACTTTGGCAGTGGGCTCAGTTCATTCAGTTACCTGAAAAACCTGCCGGTGGACTTCCTCAAGATCGATGGCAGTTTCGTGAAAGATATGGACACCAACCCGATGAACCGCGCCATCGTCGAGGCGATACACCAGGTCGGTCACACCCTGAGTATTCGCACCATTGCCGAATTCGTCGAGAACGCGGCCATCGTCGCGCAGCTGCGCGATATCGGCGTAGACTATGCACAGGGCTATCATTTCAGCCAGCCGGAACCCCTGATCGATGACAGCAACGTTATCCCGATCGAGAAAAACTCTTTATCTTCAGGCAGTTAATTCCAG
>JALVCM010000248.1 GCA_027010005.1 Thiohalobacter sp. | reverse complement strand
GGAGAGGGCAAGCCTGCTGATGCGGCACCGGGCACTTATGTGAAATGACTCAGCCGCGTCTGCGTGCTACAGCAAGCAGACCGATCAGGCCGGATCCAAGCAAAGGCAGCGCAGCAGGAAGCGGTACTGCACTGACAGGCTTGAAGTTACCGCGGATCTCCACAAACGGGAAGCCTTCAGGCTTGTTGGTATGTACGGCAACGAACATATTTCCGGATAAGAGTGCATCGATAATCTTGTCATCTCCCGGGTGCATGTCGGGTGCGGTGACATTCTTCTGATCAGCGGCCAGTATGGAAACACCGTTACGTTTAAACGTAAATCCAACCGGGTTACTGCTGAAATCGGAGGGGCTTGCGTTATACGTCGGGTCGATCGCAATAGGTCCGAAATTACCCGGGCTGCCGGGGGCCGCGTTATGCAGGTGGATGGGGGATGCGTTTGGCCCGAAGTCTTTCAGGTCAGTGAGCTTGATTCCAGCCACTTTCAGCTGGATATCCAGCGTTTTAGCGACATCATCCAGCTGCAAAGTAATCCCCCCTTTGGCAAAGGTTGCTACAACACCATTCGGGTCGGTGACAAGCGCAGGGTCAGAACCATTCTGGTTGGCGGCGCTGAGCATACCTGCAAGCTTGATAACAGCCGCTTGCGTCGTCAATGGAAGCATCACGGCACATAGTGCAAGGACTTTCAATACGGATTTCCTAGTATAAGACATTTTTATTTATTCCCTTTGGTTGGATAAGTGATTCTCAGTTATGCAAGGTAAGTATTGGACATGCGCTATCAAAATCACGGTGACTGCGTCACACAGAAGGGTGGTTTATTACGGCGTATCGTATGCTGCGTGACAGGTAGGGTTGCCTGACCAGTCAAAGGAGAGACCCATGAAAAACAGATATAGCGGAAGCCTTAAACAATTACTCCGGCTTGTTGGCCTGTTCATCATACTGGGGATTCAGGGAGGGGCAGCCAGTGCACATGGAAAAGGCCAGGGAAAATCCAGAGTCTGGAAAAGTGCTGCGGAAGGCAAGTACTTTATACCAGTGTTTCAAAAACCCGCTGGTGGTCACAATATTGCGGTTACACCCAATGGTCCGGTGACATCGCCCGTACCGACTGGTTTTATATTGCCGACCGCAGCCGCCGGCTCCCAGACGCAGTAATCGCCTGTCAGAGGTATTGCTGGCAAGCGGGCTATCGACGACCGGCTTTCTTTTTCTGTGGCGCTACGTCATGACTGTGGCCATGGTTTTCCATCCAGTTGCGGAAATCATCCAGCAAGCGGAGTAACTCGGGGTCCGGCAGGCAATAGTAGATAAATGCGCCCTGGCGTTCCGGACGTACCAGGCCGGCTTCTCGCAAGGCACGTAAATGAAAGGAGACATTGGTCTGACTCAGGCCGGTCGCTTCGATAACATCAGTTACCGGGCGACACTCCAGACCCAGGCTACAAAGAATCTTGAGGCGGTTCGGTTCCGCCAGCAGCTTGAAAAGCTCGCTCATGTGCTTTACTGCCGCGGAATCATATGTGCAATTACTCATATTTAAATGGTTGTCGATTGCCGCTTGCATGTCAATGGCAGTTGACGAGGCTATATCTTATGCGTATATTCGCATATGTGTTACGACACATATAATTGCCAATCCATGCAGAGATGACAACCGGGAGTCCTGAGTATGAACAATGATGCGCTGTTTCACGCCACCCTCATGCCGGACAAGGACTGGTGGCAGGCCCTGTGGCCCGACCCGGAAGGGGTTTTGCGCAGTGTCGGTATCGAGCCGGAAATGAATGTCGTGGACCTGTGCTGCGGTGACGGTCATTTCACCCGGCCCTTGTGCAGGCTGGTTCATCCCGGCAAGATCTGGGCGCTGGATCTGGACGCGGGCCTGCTGAGCCAGGCCAGGCAGGGCTGCCAGGACAACCCGAACTTTCATGCCATACACGGAGATGCACGCGAATTATCAAAGCAGATCGATGAACCGGTGGACTTTATTTTTATCGCCAATACGTTCCATGGCGTACCAGACAAGACAGCACTGTCAAAGGCGGTGCACCAGGTACTCAAGCCCGGTGGCCGCTTTGCCATCATTAACTGGCACCGGCGGCCGCGTGAGGAAACCACCGTGCTGGAGCAGCCTCGTGGACCTGACACTGAACTGCGCATGGAACCGGAAGACGTGCAGCAGGTGGTGGAGCCTGCCAGATTTAAACTGGAAAAAGTCGTTGATGTCGGTCCTTATCACTATGGGGCGGTGTTCCTGAAAATCTGACGGTACCTCAAGACGAGTACAGCGAGATAATATATCCTCCGCAATCGATGGTGATCACTTAGTCCAGTGAACGGTTGGCACGATCGCGAGTCTTGCTGACAACGAACAGGTCCACATGCAAGCCCCAAATCGACCGCCTTCTGAATGCCGTCAGCCGTCTGCCAGCTCGTACCGCAATTACCTTACTGCTAAAAAATGCGTTTGCGCCATGCTGCAAGATAGTACCCATTACAGAGCCGGATATTCTTGGGCCGAGCTTACGAATGCATGCACGACAGCGCATGGCACGCAAATGGTGTGCAACTGTGACATCTCGTGTCTGAACTGGTGGCCCCGGCGTTACAAATAGTTAACACTGGCCACGTTTTTCCGGTCATTGGCAACAAATGCAGTTGTATGCTCACGTGCGCGGTAGTCAGCGGCAGCGGTAGCTGCTTCGGTGTATGACGGGTACTGACCGACGCGCACCTTGTAGTAATACTTCATCACATTTGCATCGCTAACCACCAGAGTTTTCACACGATACCCTTTGGCACGTAAATACTCAGCCATGGATGCTGCATTCTTTTCATTCGAGAAGCTGCCGATCTGCACTGAATACGCTTCCTCTGTCGTTGTTGACTCAACAGCGGTGGGAGGTGCTTCTTGCTGCTTGATGGGTGCATCGACATCCGTGATTTCCACTGCCGCCAGCATTGAAGTCTGCGCCATTTCGGCAGACGCATGCGAACTGGCAACACCTGGTTGTGGTGTATGGGTATAAAGAGTGGTACTGAACACTACACCCG
>JALVCM010000247.1 GCA_027010005.1 Thiohalobacter sp. | reverse complement strand
ATCTGCGCAATGCCATTCGTGATCACAGCGATGCCTCACAACTCCGTCTGCGTATTGACGAAATGTCCCGAACCCTGGTCAGGCTGGACCAGGACGGGGGAATAAAAAAAGAGGAAAAGCAGGATCTGCCCGAACCTTCTACCGAGTCGGGTGGATTCCTGAAGCGTCTGTTCGGGGCAGGCTCACGCGAGCCTCGGGATGACGACGAAGCCCGGTCTGCCGATCCGGCATCCAGTGAAGCACAGGCCTCCACCGAATCGGTCAGCGACATTCTGGTTCAATTACTGGAACGACTGACACTTCCCGAAGAATTTTCACCCCGCGTGGAGCGTATTCGCGGGCATATCCTCGGTATGAGTGAAGGCGGTCACTGGGACAGTGTGCTGGGTGAGATTGCAGACCTGGTGCAGGCCATTCGTGCGCAATCGCTGAAAGAAAAACAGGGCATAGAAGACTTCCTCAAACAGCTTGGTGAACGTTTGCAGGAAGTGGGTCGCCAGCTTGTACAAAGCGAAGTCTATTACGACGAAAGTCTGCAGGCCGGCCAGCAGCTCGATAACCAGGTGAAGCAGGAAATTACCGGTATCGGTGACAGCGTCCGCGATGCCACCGACCTGGTGCAACTCAGGCAGGCAGTGCAGACGCACATCGACGCAGTACTTCAGCACATGTCCAAACACCGCGATATTGAACAACAGCGTTACCATGAAGCCAAGCAGGAAATCGCTTCGATGAATAAGCGCATGAAAGACATGGAAGCGGAAACCGAAGTACTGCGTTCACGTATCGATGACGAGCGTTCACAGGCAAAAACCGATGCGCTGACCGGTATTCCCAACCGCCTGGCATGGGAAGAACGCCTGGAGCTTGAGGTCGGGCACAGGAAGCGTTTTGGCACACCACTGGTGCTGGTGATGTGGGATATCGATCATTTCAAACAGGTCAATGACAGGTTCGGGCACAAGGCGGGTGACAAGGTATTGCGTACACTTGCCCATGTACTGGCGGACAACGTGCGGGAAACAGACTTTGTTGCACGTTATGGCGGAGAAGAGTTTGTGCAGCTGATGATGGGGTCTTCACTGGAAGAGTGTTTGTCTGTCGTTGAGAAATTACGCGCGGCGATTGAAGAAACCGGTTTTCATTTCCGTGATCAGCGCGTCACCATCACTGCATCCTGCGGGCTGACAGAATACCGTGACGGAGACACGCCGGACCAGTGTTTTGAACGCGCCGACAAGGCCCTGTACAGGGCCAAGGATGGCGGGCGTAATCGCTGTATCAGCGACTGATCAGTTTTCCAGGTCCATCTCGTCGGCAATGCCATCTGTTGTTATATCATCTCTTACCTTGATGTGACGGCCAGCCGAGAGCGCATTATAAAAATCTCTGCTACTGATGCCGGTTTCAGTTTCATCCTCAAAGTCAGTGTTGATATCGGAAAAGAACGTAATCCCCAGCAGCGTGACGTCCGAGCCGGGGTTCCAGCTGTCAACCGGACCCTGCAGAATATCATCACCGGCACTGGCCGCTGAATCACGACGCAGCTCGGATGCAATGATATTGCCGCTGGTTCCGATAAAGCCCCCGATTTCGAGGAAGTCTCCAGCCGCAACATTGACGTCTGACAAGGTCATATTGCTTACCATCCCGGTACGGTCTTCCATCTGTGTCTGGTTGTTGACCTGAACAGTCAGGGTGCCACCGAAGAAGCGGACAGTGACGGTGTTGGCGCTGGTATCAACCGCATCGACTGTGGCTTCAATTTTGACATCGCCGCCCCGGGCCTCCACTTCGACAGCGACAAGTGTCGTGCCACTTATTGTCCCTTCAGCCTCCACTTTGACACCGTTGGCAAGTACCAGTGTGGACGGGTTCAGGGTTGCCGTCGATGCATCGACCAGCTGACCGTCGACGCGGAAGTTGGCCTGGCTGACAAAGTTGGTGATCAGGCCTTCGATACTGATGTCATCACCATCACTGCCAATCGTGGTGTCTTCCGGTTCGACACGGCTTGCACTGATGGCTGTGGCAGATGTTACTGTGCCGCGAACCTCGACCTGTGTCCCGTTCGATACAACACCACCCGGCATGGCAGAAAGGTCGGCACCGGCTGCGATCGTTACAGTAATAGTGTTGCTACCGCTTACACCGTTAACATCGAAACTGTCACCGATACCGGCACCGGATGCAGGTGCTGCCGACACGATACCCTTGATCTCGGCCTGCGTGACACCCGGGTTCAGGGTGCCCTTGCCCTCCACATAGGTTGCCTGCAATACGCCGGCGCTGTCGAAGAAACCGCTGACCTCGACAACGTCATTATCGGCCAGTGTGTCAAAGGCTGTGCCACCCGAGAACTTGGTCGAGGCGGAATCGATTTGTACACTGGTGTTCAGTACCGTAAAGGTTCGCGTGATATCGCCCGGGTTGAGTATCGAGATCCCGCTTACAGCACCTTCGACGTCACTGTCGAAAACGACCTGTGTGGCATTACCCGTTGTCCCGTTTACCGTCCCGGTTACCTCGACCACCATCCCGAGTTGCAGGCTGGCCTGGCAGTTGCCGGTACTGTCACTGTCGTCAATGATGCAGGTTGCGGTATCGATATCCAGGAATTCAATCCCGTTGACAAAGATACTGCCAAACCCGGTAATGGTGCCGCTGGCAATCTGGCCCGTACCGCCAATGCCGGCCGTGGTGCCTCCACCCGAGCCGCCACCGCAGCCTGACAACAGGCCTGCAAGAGCAATCAATACGAATGGCAATACTTTCTGAAAAGCACTCATTACGGCTTCTCCTTCCCTGAATCAGGTTCATAGTAATAGATACCGACGCTGACATAGCGTCCGGAGTCGGGTTCATCGTCGCTGACTTCGTGTTCCGACAGCCAGGCATCAAAGTCTTCCAGCAGCAGTTGGGATTTTTTCGCCGCCATCACCCTGAAGGATGCCACCGCATCCGGGTGAACGCGGTAACTGGATACCTTGCGCTGGAAATGCAGCTGGTCTTCGGGTGCGGTCAGGTTGTGGTCGATGGTTGCGATCAGTTCGGCGCTGTCCTTGC
>JALVCM010000246.1 GCA_027010005.1 Thiohalobacter sp. | reverse complement strand
CGAACTCATTTCGCAGCAACAAATAGATTTCCCGCCCAACAATATCGATCATTTCTCTGGCGTTGAAATTCCCTAGCCCTTGATAATGTTCACGCCAAAAGGCAGGGATAGCCGTTGGACCGATTTTTATTTTTCCTTGGGCGGTAAGGGTAAAGTGAACACCCAGAAATGGGTTGTTCAGGTCGGGTACGGGATATATATTGGTTCTAAATGCGCCACGTGCCTCGTTACTGTACAAGTAGAGCCCTTTGAATGGCAAAATGCAGTGATCCGTAGAGAAGCCAAAATCAGCGGCTATCCGGTCGGCATAAAGACCAGCAGCATTGATGACATAACCGGCAGAAATAATGCCGCGGCTGGTGCGGATATTCCCAGCATCTCGGCCTAGGTATGCTGTATCCGAAAGTATCTCGATACCGGCGGCACGGGCATCATCAATCAGTGAATGCATGACCTCGGTGGGATCGATCGAAGAAGTCGTCGGGGAGTAAATGGCTTGTTGATATGTTTTAACCCGTGGCTCTATTTCACATGCTTCCTTGGCGGTAATCTGCTGGATATCAATCCCATTCGCCTTGCCTCGACGCATCAATTCCGCGAGGACAGGGAGTTCCTGCTCATTCTTGGCAACAACCAGCTTGCCACAGCGGTTGATGGACAGTCCTCGCTCGACACAATAATTGGTCAGTTGCTGGTTTCCATCACGCGTGAAACGTGCCTTGAGACTGTCGGCAGTATAGTAGAATCCCGCATGCAAGACGCCACTGTTGCGGCCACTGGCATGGAGACCTAAATCCACCTCCTTCTCGATCAATGTCACCCGGCTCGCAGGGTGACGCAAGCGTGCCCGCAATGCCAGATTAAGGCCTATAACCCCACCCCCTATGACAAGGAAATCGGTTGTATTACCTGGCATCTGAATCCTCCTTCGGGTGGGAAGGAGGATTATCCCAAGAGTTTTGAACCAGGCGCAACAAATACACCCAGTGGCAAGAACCCATGTCCTTGCCAGCTCGGGCAAGCCCTGATGAGTTCAATAACGGTAGGATGACATGATGAGAAGAACTTAGCGGGAGACACGAATCGCGTCTGACAGCTGGCGATTCCCCGTCACAACACATGGCCTGCGAGTCACTCCTCGACGGTATTGAGTAATACCAATCAAGACTAGCAGCCACAACAAGCCCAGCAAGCCCAAGCTGCCACCTCCACTACTGGCAGTAAGCGAGGGGGGAGATACGGTGCTAGTGGAAGATACCGGGCCACTGGGATCGACAATGCGACCATTGACCACGCCATCGGCATCACCCAGGCCTCCGTCGGTCAGACGCAATACCGCCTTGTTGCCGGTGATCGTGACATTGTCCGTGAAGTCACTGACTTGCTGGGTGCTGGGATCGTACTTGTACCAGCGGGTGTCGGCGGCCAGTTCGTACGGAAAGTAGACACTGACCTCTACCGTTGCCGGGTTCTGGGTATCGACCGTCAGACCCTCGACACCAAAGCTGAACATGCCGAAGGGAAAGTCCGCCGAGGTCAGGCCTGTGGGCAACTCGCTCTTGCTCATGACCGACGTACAGCGCACGCTGCCGTTGCTGGCCTCAAATCCCAGTGCCCAGGTGCCGCTTACGTCGGCCAGGTTGCACATCCCTTCGACTTTGTCATCGATGCCGTTGGCGTTGGTGTCCACCGCGGTGTGTACTTGGTAGCGGTCATCGATGCCATCGGCGTCGCTGTCATTGGCGTCGCTGTTGACCATGCTGAAGGGGCGCCCCGGCGACCACTCCGACCACAGGCCGGTACTGTCCTTTTGACGGGTGCGGATCTGATAGCTGCCGCCCACTTCCAGGACGCCCAGGGCGACTTCCAGCGCCGTGCGACCTGCCAGGGTGCGGTCGAGCAACAGCTCCGTGAACTGCGCATCGCTGGCTATCTGCCACTGCGATTCTGCCAGTTCGTCTCCACCGTCCGGGTCGCTGAATCCGCCCGCTTCAAACACGTGGCCAAGCAGCGGCACCGAGGCCGGCGGGGTTTGGATCGCCGGCATCGCCGGCCGGTGGTCTTCTCCGCTATCGGTCACCAGCAGCGGGTCGGAGCCGTAGGCGATTTCCTGGCCGTCGCTGTCGCCATCGCCGTCACTGTCGGCCAGTGTTGGATCGGTGCCGTACGTCTGCTCCTGCGCGGCCGTCAAACCGTCATTGTCGCTGTCGCTGGTGCCGCTTATGGCGTCCAGGTCATCGTAATATATCAATTCCCAGCTGTCGGACAGTCCGTCTCCGTCGCTGTCTGTGGGGGTGCTTGTGCCCAGGGCTTCGACGCGCAGGTCTCCCCAGTATTTGGCGCCGGCATCGCTGCCGCTGACAACTCCCCACACGCCAACCGTACCCATGTTTCGGCGGGTTCCTGTGTCTTCACAGTCGATCTGCCAAGCGGCCGGTTCTGTGCTGCCTTCCGCCCAGATTTTGCCGCGGATGGCGGTGCGGTCACCGAGGTCTTCGGCCTGGATGCTGAAGCGATACCAGGTGTTGGCGGTGGGCGTCACACGGCTGTCCGTGGTACCGCTACAGCCAATACCCGTGCCGTGTGGGGATAGGTAGAAGCTGGTGTTCTTTTCCCGGCGCAGGCGGTAGTAGCTGTCACTGTTGGGGTAGTCGGACAGGAAGGTGATGCCGATGGTGTCGCTGGCAGCACTGATGCGCATGCGCCCGCTGTATTGGTAGTTGCTCCAGCTATCGCTGCCTGCGCCAACGTAGTGTGAGTGGATATTCGTGGTGCGGGTCTGGGTGGTGCCAAAAACACGCTGCCCATCGAGGCTGAGAATTTTGAACAGGCTGTCGTCTTCCGACAGGCTGTTGCCTTCGGCGGTGTCCAGCCAGTCAGCCGGGTCGCTGCCAACACTGAGGCTGCCGAAGGCCGTTTGCAGACTGGGGGTGCCGCCACTGCCTGCCCGAACCGTCACAGTGGTTGAGCTGATGGCACTACCGCCTGTACCACTGCAGTTCAGGGTATAAGTGCTGGTGCTGTCAGGGCTGACCGTCTGGCTGCCCGAGGTTGCCTTGCTACCGC
>JALVCM010000245.1 GCA_027010005.1 Thiohalobacter sp. | reverse complement strand
CGTATTACACCAGCGCTGCACATCGCCGGCAGCCGCTGAGGATTCACACCCGTCCAGGTCAACCAGCACGCTGTTATGCCCTGGCGATAAATGCCGTGCTGCTGCCGGGACTTTCGTGTCAGGCATGTGGTGCAATTCCGCCAGGCCCTTCAACAGGCGGCGCGAGGTGTACAGATGTGTATAAACAGACTTGCCCGCTGCCGGCATGGCGCCCCCGCCCCACAACCACAAGCCATTGACCAGCGGCCGGCCATGACGGCCGCGCTGCTGATTGACTTCATGGCCGTGCAACAGCATCTGCATTTCATTGATCCGCTGAAGCCAGTCGTCTGCCCCTTCACCGACCGGCATATGACGACTGACCGGCCGGGTGATCACCTGTTGCAGGGAGGTTGTTACCGGTACAGGTGCTGAATCACTGCCGGTTACATACCAGCGGTCCACTGCGGCATAGTGTGCCTTCCAGCCATCTTCCTCCAGCCATGGCCTGACCGCTTCGAACAGGGCACGGCCTTCGTCTTCACCCAGAGCGGCGGCTTCAGCGGGAAACAACAACAGCCCGCTGCCGTCCGCACGCAGGTGAACCGGGTCGAGATGGAAACACACACCGTCAGGTGGTGCAGAGAAGTCTGCCAGGAATTCCAGCGCGGCCGCCGGCGCAGACCTGGCAGGCATGCCGAACAGCGCAACGCCTGCACTTTCTACATCGAGATAAGGAAAATTGACACGCCGGCTGCGCCCCAGCCAGCGTGACAGTGCCGGTGCGGCAGGAAACAGGTCATCGGCGTAACCACTGAAATCAGCGCCCAGACCGGGGACCAGCAGGCTGACCGTTCGACTCAGCTGAGATTACTCACAATCGCTTCGCGCACCGGACCAAGCTCGGCGTCGACGGTAATGACGCCCTCACCACACTGGCTGATGGCGGTATCCGGGTCCTTGAGACCGTGACCGGTCAGGGTACAGACAACCGTGCTGCCTTCCGGGATCTTGCCACTGCGGATATCGCGCATGGCGCCGGCCAGCGAAGTGGCGGATGCCGGCTCACAGAAAACACCTTCCTTCTCGGTCAGCAGTTTCTGGGCAGCAAGAATCTCGGCATCGGTGCATTCGTCGAACCAGCCATCGGACTCCTCGCGCACTTTCCATGCCTTGTCCCAGGACTGTGGGTGGCCGATACGAATGGCGGTCGCCACGGTATCCGGGTTATCCACCATCTCGCCACGCAGGAACGGTGCAGCACCGGCAGCCTGGTACCCCACCATCGTCGGCCGGGTATTGACGATACCGTGTTCAAAGTATTCGCTGTAACCCATCCAGTGCGCGGTGATATTACCGGCATTTCCAACGGGCAGACAGTGGAAGTCCGGTGCACGTTCCAGTTCCTCGACGATCTCGAAAGCTGCCGTCTTCTGCCCCTGCAGGCGGAACGGGTTGATGGAATTCACAATGGTCACCGGGGTGTTCTCGCCAACTTCCTTGACCAGCTGCATACCCTCGTCGAAGTTACCACGGATCTGTAACACGACAGCCCCGTGGATCATCGCCTGCGCCAGTTTTCCAAGCGCGATCTTGCCTTCCGGAATCAGCACAAATGCCGTGATGCCGGCACGTGCGGCATAGGCCGCGGCAGACGCCGAAGTGTTACCGGTCGATGCACAGATCACCGCCTTGCTGCCTTCCTCGACGGCCTTGGTTACGGCCATGGTCATACCCCGGTCCTTGAAGGAACCGGTCGGGTTCAGACCTTCGTACTTGACGTAGACATCCACGTCCTTGCCCAGCTCACGCGGGATGTTGCTGAGGCGAATGAGCGGTGTATTACCCTCACCGAGACTGATGAGACGGGTGTCATCGTGGACGGGAAGTCGGTCACGGTACTTGTCGATCAGACCGGTATAGCGTTGACGAAATGGCATGTTGGTTTACCTGTTGGAAAAATTAAATTCAGTGTACTGTCATTGCGAGCGCAGCGCGGCAATCTCTTGAACCTGGCACCAGCCTGACTGAGATTGCTTCGCTGCACCCAAAGAACCCCCTGCGGGGTTTTCATGGGCGTTTATTCACTACCCAGATGCTCGACACGAATGCGCGTCACCGCACCTTCAATCGTATCCAGTGCCTCGATCTGTGCTATCGCCGCATTCATCTGTTTCTCGCGTACGCGGCGGGTCAGTAATATGACCGCGACCTTTTCCTCACCTTCCGGCGGCTCCTTCTGGATGACCGCCTCGATACTGATGCCACTGTCGCCAAGTATACGCGCGACATCCGCCATGACACCCGGGCGGTCCGCCGCACACAGGCGCAGGTAATACGCCGTCTCGACATCGTCCATCGGCAGGATAGGCAGGTCAGACAGGGCATCCGGCTGGAAGGCAAGGTGCGGAACGCGGTTTTCCGGGTCGGCCGTCAGCGTACGGGTGACATCCACCAGGTCGGCAACCACAGCAGACGCGGTTGGTTCAGCGCCGGCGCCGGCACCATAGTAAAGCGTCGGGCCCACAGCGTCGGCATGCACCAGCACCGCATTCATCACACCGTCAACATTGGCGATCAATCGCTTCTCCGGGATCAGCGTGGGATGCACGCGCAACTCGACACCTGCCGGTGTACGGCGCGTGACCCCCAGATGCTTGATGCGATAGCCCAGTTGCTCGGCAAAGGTGACATCATCGCGGGTAATCCGGCTGATACCTTCGGTGTATACCTTGTCGAACTGCAACGGGATGCCAAAGGCCAGGGAACCCAGGATACACAGCTTGTGTGCGGCATCGATCCCTTCCACGTCAAAGGTAGGATCGGCCTCGGCATAGCCAAGCGCCTGCGCCTCGGCCAGTACATCGTCAAAGTCACGGCCCTTGTCGCGCATTTCGGTAAGAATGAAATTGCCGGTACCGTTGATGATACCCGCAATCCAGTCAATACGGTTGGCCGCCAGTCCTTCACGTACCGCCTTGATGATCGGCATACCACCGGCAACGGCCGCCTCGAACGCCACCATCACACCCTGCTTCTGGGCAGCGGCAAAAATCTCGTTACCGTGCGTGGCAATCAGCGCCTTGTTGG
>JALVCM010000244.1 GCA_027010005.1 Thiohalobacter sp. | reverse complement strand
TGCCGCTGATTGCCTGGCTGACCCGGGGCAGGTTTTACCTGTGCCGGGAAAAAGAGGAGGTGGAACCCGAACAGCAGCAGTGCCGGATCTGTGAGAACCATTTTGACAGTGAAGATATCAGCCAGTGCCCCGGCTACGAGGGTGCGATCTGTTCCCTGTGTTGTGCCCTGGACGCCCGTTGTGGTGACCAGTGCCGGCCGGACGCACACCTGTCTGCACAGGCGTCGGAACTGTTCGGGCGGATATTGCCTGATTTCATCAACCGGCGCCTGCATTCGGTGACGGGTCACTACCTGGGCGTTTTCCTGGTAACAACCGGCATAATCGCCGGCCTGCTTACCCTTGTTTTCTATGCCCAGCAGAGCAAGACAGCGGCAAATCTCGGCATGATCGGTGATGTACTGTGGCAGGTGTTTTTCCTGCTGATGCTGGTTACCGGCGTGTTGATCTGGCTTTATGTACTGGCACAGAAGAGCGCCCGTTTTGCAATGAGTGAAATTCAGCTGCAGGCGGAATTGATGCAACGTGAAGTACTGGCACATGAAGTCACCGCGGTGGAGCTGGCAAAAGCGCGTGATACCGCCAATGCGGCCAACAAGGCCAAGTCACGCTACCTGTCCGGTGTCAGCCATGAACTTCGAACACCGCTGAATACGATATTCGGTTATGCACGCCTGATGGAAACCGATGAGGCCACTGACAAAAAGGCCCGTCGTATTTCCAGTGTCATACGGCGTAGCAGTGAACACCTTTCGGATGTGATCGAAGGGCTGCTGGAAATTTCCAAGATCGAGGCGAGAAAGCTCGACCTGCACCGGGACACGGTAGACCTGCGCGCCCTGATCCAGCAGCTTGATGACATGTTTCGCCCAATGGCAGGGGAGAAGGGCATCCGCCTGCGTGTCACGTACCAGAAAGCCTTGCCACGGTTTGTTTCAGTCGATGAAAAACGACTTCGCCAGATACTGCTTAACCTGCTTTCCAACGCCATAAAATTCACGCTTGATGGTGAAGTCGAGTTGAGTATCAGCTACCGCAACCAGGTTGCCAGAATCATCGTCCGTGATACGGGTATCGGTATTGCAGAAGAAGACCAGTCGCGAATATTTGAACCCTTCGAACGGGTGCGCAACGACCAGACCCGGCTGATTACCGGGACCGGCCTGGGCCTGTCCATCAGCCGCCTGCTGGTTGAAATGATGGGCGGTAACCTGGCCTTGAAAAGCCGGCCGGGTGAGGGTACCGAATTTGTATTGAGCCTGTTCCTTCCGGGTGTGGCTGGCGGGGTGGTGACCACACCGACACATACCCGGATTCACGGTTATGAAGGACGTCCACGCCACCTCATGGTTGTGGATGACGAAGACAGTCACCGTGAACTGATCCATGACTTTCTGTACCCACTGGGTTTTGTGGTGCACCAGGCCGCTTCGGCCAGGCAGGCACTGGATATGCTGGAGGATGTTCCGGTTGACCTGTTCCTGCTGGATATCAATATGCCGGGTATGAATGGCTGGCAGCTGTTGACCAGGCTGCGCCAGCAAGGCTGTGACAGCCCGGTCATTGTCCTGTCCGCAGACCCCTACGAAAATGCCATGCACCAGGGAGAAACCGATTTCGATGCATATATCGACAAACCGGTGCGTATCGAAAAATTACTGGATCAGCTGCAGCGTAGTCTTGACCTGCACTGGTGTGACACACCACCGGTTGAGGATGACTCTGAACAGGATCTGATCGCGGCTTTCAGCGGAGAGTTTCAGCCACCCCCGGATCTTCTCGACGAGCTGGTACGTTCGGCCAGGGTTGGTTATCTGAAGGGTGTAATCAATTGTACTGAACAGCTTGAATTACAGGCCCCGGGGTCGTTCTGGGTGAAAAAACTCAGGGTACTGGCAGACAGGTGCGATCTGGACGGCATTGTCCGCCTTATCGAAGAAACAGAAGCGCTCAAGGTGCAGGGGAAGTCTGCGTAATGTACAAGTTCAGGGACAGGACAACAGTACTGGTCGTCGATGATTCCCCGGATTCACTGGGTATGATTAACATGGCGCTGGATGAAGCCGGTATTGCCGTACTGATCGCACTGAATGGTCAGCAGGCAATGAACGTGCTGGAACAGATTACCCCCGATGTCATTTTGATGGATGCCATTATGCCGGTAATGGATGGTTTCGAGTGTGCAAGGGAAGTGCGCAAGAAACTGCCGCTGACGCCAATCATTTTCATGACAGGACTCAGTGAAGTCGAGCATATCGTCAAGGCTTTTGATGCCGGCGGCAATGACTATATTGTCAAGCCGATTCACCCGGACGAGTTACTGGTGCGTATTCAGCAGCATACACACAGTACGCGTATGCTGATGGAGGCGCAGAAGGTCCTGGATGCGATGCGTCAGTATGTGTTTTGCATCAATCGGCGAGGCAATGTGTTATGGGCTACACCGGAGGCACAGGCATTACTGGCTCAGTACCAGCAAAAATCCGCGAGTGACTGCACTGAACTCGGTGACCGCTTTAGCCGCTGGCTACCTGCCGGGCAGGCCGGCCATCACCTGGCCTTGCCCATGAGTGACAGCAGTCCGGGCCTGACTGTATGCTATTTCAAACAGTCTGAAGAAGATGAGTACCTGCTTAAAATACAGTCGCCCAACGTAGAGATTCAACCTGCCGTACTTGAAGATAACCTGTCCATTACACACCGCGAAGCCGAAGTCCTGTTATGGCTGGCACACGGAAAGACCAACCGTGAGATCGCGGAAATTCTTGAAATGAGTCCACGAACAGTGAACAAACACCTGGAACAGATGTACCCTAAAATCGGTGCCAGTAACCGAACCGCGGCGGCCTCAGTAGCAATACAGACGATTCTTGGTGGACGAATCGGCCAGCCGGCTGGCTGACACCTTGTCAGCGTTTCTTTTTCCTGCGACCTGAACGGGGACGGATGCAGCTCAACTGCAGGTCGGCGACTGCGGCTTTTACCGCATCAATGACCCTGGGGCGCGGGAAGCTGGCCCGCCAGGCCAGAGCTACTGTCCGGCTGGGTGCCGGGCTGGTGAAGCGGCGTATGG
>JALVCM010000243.1 GCA_027010005.1 Thiohalobacter sp. | reverse complement strand
GGGCTCAACATTACTGCACCCCCCGAGCAGGGTCAGCAGGCAGATGGTGGTGAAAATTCGGTACACGGTTTTCATTCCCTGATCAGTTCACGCACCTGTTGCTGGTACTGTTCCTCGTAACCGGGTTTGTAGCCGTGATGCAGGTAACGCATGTTTCCATCCCGGTCGATGAGTATCGAGGTGGGCATGGCCACGACGTTGTACAGTTTGCTGACCTTGCTGCTTGTGTCAAGCATGATCGGGAAACTGACCGGTATATCTTCCAGCATGGCCAGGGCCTTGCTGCTGTCCTCTTCAACGTTGACACCGAGGATAGTGAAACCGAGAGGCGCGTACTGGGTGTAGAGTTCTTCCAGTAGCGGCATTTCCTGGCGGCAGGGTGCGCACCAGGAGGCCCAGAAATTGATCATGACCACTTCGCCACGGTGCTCGCTGAGGCGGTCATTTTCTCCCCCCGGTGTTTTCAGGGCGAAGTCCGGTGCGGGTCCTTGCGGAGCGGCGGCGAATACCTGTCCGGAGACGAGCAGCAGCCAGCCCAGCAGTGGCAGTACGAAGCGTTTCAGACAAGCATGTTTTGATTTCATGACAATCTCCAGGTTCTTGATCTGCAAGGTTGTAACGGCTGGACCCTGGCGGGGTTGAATCACCCCGGCCAGGGTGCAGACGTATTGCCGTGCAGTTTCCGTGAGCCATGCCCGCAGAAACAGGGCACAGCACACAAATCAGAAAAATATCGACAGGCCTCCGCTGAATTCCAGGTTATGCGTGGTGCGTTTTTCACCCAGCAGGTCCAGGTCGAAAACGTGATCACGGGCATCGACGCGCAGGGCCAGCCAGTCATTCAGCAGCACTTTGTAGCCAAAGCCCGCGTTCCAGGTCAGCATGTCGTCACCGGCAAAGCTGGTGCTGCCGATACCGCCAATCAGGTAGAAGGCCGAGGTGAATGCCCAGCGCTTGCCGACAAAGGACTCACCCGGGAAGACATTGAAGCCAAACGACAGGTTGTAGTAATCGAGGTCCCGCTCACTGTCGGTGAGGATGTTCGCAGCACCACTGAGACGTTCGAAACTGGTCTCATCGCCGCTGGTCACGCCGTAAGTTGCTTCCAGGAAGATGTCCTCGGTCACGTGGTAGGTGCCACGCAAGCCATAGACCGCGTTGGAACCGAAATCCTCGATACTCATAATGCCACCCCAGACGCCAACCTCGAAGTCTTCCGTATCAATGGCATCTTCGGTGACTTCACGGCGTTTTATTTCCGGGCGAACAACCTGCTCGTCACCGGCAGCAAGTAACGGGGGTGACCAGGCAGGTGCAAGCAGTATGCCCAGGCCAAGTACGGTATTCAGAAAAAGACGGACAGTCCGGCTTGCCATTCGTTGATCTCCTGGTTGTCATCGGTACTCTGGAAGATAAGGTAGTTCTTGTACTGTGCACGAAAGATAAATTGCCTGGTGAGGTAGACGCGAACACCGACACCGACATGGCCAAGCTGGTCAATACGGTCACGTTCCTGTACCAGGGTGGTCTTCGGGTTGGTCCGGATGATACCGGTGCCGATGGTAAAGAACGGCGAGATGCGCCACTCCGGAAACGGGTGTATGAGTAAACCAAGGTTGGCCATCTCTGCATCGGAAAACGGGGAAAACAGTTTGGAGACAGACAGTTCGGTGGAAAGGTTGGGGGTAAACGAATAGCCGCCGTAGAATGTCATGACGTCCGCGCCTTCGAAGTCACCGCCCATCGCGCCTATTTCCAGACGGTGGAATGAAAATTCCTTGAACGTGGCGTCACGGATCTCGGTATTTTCGCCACCTGGCGTCAGTGTCCGCTCCAATTGTTCACGTGCAACCCAGCCCTGTTTGCCCTTGCGGGTGCGCACCTTGAACCAGTCGGTTTTGCGCTTGAGTATTTCAATCCATTCGCCCTGGTCCACGACGTGGAAGACGGGATAGCCACGCCCGGCACCGGTATGCAGCTCGATATAGGGATCGACAATCCGGACTTCCATGGGCGGTTCGTCACCGAACAGGCGACTGAACATGCCCGCCGATGCACTGGCAGGCAACAGCAGGATCCAGGCGAGTAGAAAGCCGAAGAGTGAGCGCAGGTGCGCGGCTGATTTCAAAGGTACATCCCTGTGTTGTTGTTGGAATCCATATTCAGTCGGGTCGGTAAATACTCACGGTGGAACGTCAAACGGATTATTGTAGTATTGCCCGCCGATATCCAGCCATTCAGCAATCAGTTTGAGTTCAGCTGCCGTAAGCCGTCCGTCGTGTGTTCCGCCCGCTGCGAAAATATTGAAGAAGCGCGGACTCGAAAGTGCGCCTGCAGCGCTCATTGGGGGGCTGACCGGAATCGTGACCATCACTGGAATCGGGTTACCCGTTGCGTCGAGGATCAGGTCGCCGTTGGCATCGACCTCAAACAACGGGTTGCCCGCCCCGTCAGTGGCCTGAACCAGTGTATCGACCAGGTTGCCCATGGCATCCAGTTCCTGCTGGTTGTCGCCGAACAGCAGCTCGCGGTAGGCCTTGAAGTGATTTGCGTTCTGGTCCGAGATGCCATCCGTCAGGTCCAGTTGGGCATCCGGGATACGGTCAGCACCGGCTGCATCGGTATCGGTATGGCAGTTGATGCAGGTATCAGCAGGGTCGGGGCGAACCACACTCCAGATCGGGTGGATGCTGGTTTCGTAGTTGATGACGATCCGGCACAGGTAATTCCAGTTGTTCTGGCAGTCTGTCGTGGCGGGCGCCGTGACAGCAGGGTCCAGGCTGGCATAGAGGTAGCTGAAACTGGTGTCTTTCAGTCTGCCGGCAGCAATCTCATCAGTCCAGACATCATCGTAGAAAATATCGACTGACGGTGTCAGTGCTGTTGGAGTGATGCGGGTTCTTGCCTGCGCCATGGTATCGCCGGCATCGCCGAACAGGGCGGCTACCGTATTAGGGAAGGTGTAGCCATCAAAGGGTGCACCGGTATTGAGCGGTGCAAAGGCATCCGGGTTGCCGTGTGACAGACCGCTTGCCGGGTCGTGGCAACCCGAGCAGTTCATGACTTCACCAGCACGCAGTTGCAACCAGTTGTCGTGCCGCTGGCCGATACGACGGCCTTCCTTGTCCAGCACACTGATGGTAAACGGGACATTGGCCGGGACTTTCACGCGGACCGAACCATCCGGTTCAATGGGTGCGTAACCCAGTATTTCGCGCATCCCGAGGGCGCGGTTACGGCCAAAGTTGGCGCCGATCAGGTTGACGATAGTGTCGTCCGGCAGGCTGACGGCCTTGACCAGTCTCAGGAAACGTGCCGGTCGCTGGTCAGCCAGTATCTGCTGCGGATCGGCCAGCATGGAAAGATCAGTCGCCGTCCCGCCGAGTGCGTTGTACTGGCTGTCAAAGTCATACACGCTGGCAATGTGCAGTATGCCGACATTTTCATCGACCAGTGTCTGGTCGACATCGACACCGGGAACGGCATCGAAAATGATTGCCGGCAGGCTGCGCGGCTGGGTAGCCACGACATCGCGGTAGAACATACCTTCCTGTGGTGTGAACACCGGGCGCTGGGTATTGTTGCCAAAGTCATACAGGTAGACGCTGTACAGTGGCGGGGCCTCGACCAGTGTCGGGTCTGCGATGGTCTGGTCTGTGCAGGGCAGGATTTGTGTGCCATCCGTCATACGGCACTGGCTCCAGGTGATCAGTGCCCGGTTGGTACCGTCCCACAGCGGATAGAAGGTATTGAAGCGCCCGGCAGGTGAGGGCTGGTCGTCCGTGCGGACTTCGCCAAAGGTGCGCGATACCTGTGCCGGGCCGACCAGAACCCCCTGGTTGGCTGCCGTGGGCTGGGTATTCTCGACATAATTATTGATATCGATCGCGACGATATCACCGCCCTGGTTGTTGCCGGTAAAAGGCTTTATCAGCACGGCGAGTTCACCATCCGGTAATTCACGTGGCTGCAGAAACTGGATAGTGGCCCCGTTGGTCCCGGTATCGTGACTGGCGGCACCATACAACAGGCGCAGCTGGCTGCCGTCCGGGTTCATCTTGTAGAGGTCGATAGCGCTGCCGGTGCCGGCATTGTCCCAACGCGAGAAAACGACTTCCCCGCTGTTTAATACAACAGGATCGAGATCATGACTCTGGTTGAACGATACCTGGGTGATGTTTTGCCGTGCTTCATCGATAACATGAAGCACCATGGCAGGCTGGTTTTCATTTTCATCGAGCGCGGCGAACTGGGGTTTGCCTTCATCTATAAGGATGGCGCCGGCGGCACGCTGGCGTGTCGAAGAGAAAATAATGCGGTTGTCCGGCAGGTAGTGTGGTGCCACATCCTGCCCTTCCTCGGCGATAATGTCTGAAGCGATGACCCGTGTCAGGGTGTCCGTGGCAATTTCATATTCCCACAGGTTCCAGGTCGGCTGGTCTTCCGGGTCTGCGCCCTCGATGTCCGGCAGGCGCAAGGCAAACAGCAGGCGGGTGCCATCATAAGAGGCTTCCACATCCTTGACATCGCCCATCCCGCCGGTGACGCGTTCGGTGACATTACGTTCGCTGGCCACCGGCGAGGCAAGATCGCGGTATATCAGGTCTCCGCCTGGCTGGAAGGAGGCCGGTTCACGTACATCGGCAGTATCCATCTCCGGTACGGGCTGCCTGACGTAGGCAATACCAAAGTCTTCCACCAGCGGGTCAGGGCCGGCGGAACTGCTGCTGGCCCCGCCACCGCCACAGGCCGAGAGCAGCATTGTGGCCAGCAGTGCGGCAATGCGGCGATCCAGCAGCAATGTTATCGGTGACCAGCGGGGCATGCCTTTCTCCCGGAATTTCGGTAATTTAAATTATTCGTTCTCTGAGCCCGTATTTAATGCAAATATCAGGCCGTGGTTTTTTTGTCGGGTTTCCCGCCCGATACAACCTGTTCGGTACCTGTTTCAATGCGGTAGCAGGCACATTCTGTCGTGTCATGCCGACAGCGTCTTCAAGTTGCGACAGTCAGCCAGGCACAGTGATGTGTGCAATATAGTCACTCCCCCCGGCCACAAACCGCGACCTCCATCACACTCCCGGGAAAATAATTTTAATTTCTGATCAATCGGTTAAATGGCAACGGGGTTTTGCCGTTAACTGAGAACTGTTTCACAGTTGTTGTGAAAACGGTGATCTATATTGCGGTCACAAGGGCGTGGAACCGGGCTGGTTCGGTAATTGCTTGAAGCAGGACTGATAAAACCAAACTGAAGGGGCGTCTCAATGTTTTCGACGTGCAAACAACAGAATACGGCTTGGGGAAACGGGGTTGCAGGGGTTCGCAATATCCTGGGTATCTTCACCCTGACAGCATGTGTGGCCTCGTCGGCGCTGGCAGGTGATCCCGAACGTCTGCAGGCGAAGCGCATTCATGACCGTTTAACCGGTGTACCTCCCACGCCTGCCGTTCTGACCGCAATGGAAAATGAGATCACCGGTGCGGGCGGCAAGGTCGGGGCAGCATTGATCGCCATCGACCCAGCGGTGAACCCGCGTGCTTTCAACTTTTACAATACCACGCTGAAGAATTTCGCCACGCCATGGACCAACGAGGCGCAGTCGGTCTTCGACCCGCTGAACGACTACACGGCCACCGTGATCGGCATGGTCAGGGACGAGGTGCCCTTCAATACACTGTTATCTGCTGATACGGTCTATATCGGTGACAGCAGCATAGCCGGTGTTGCCGCCTATTCACCGTCGAATAATACGCATTACCAGAACCTCGAAGACCTGAGTGTCGATCTGAGCGATCCATCCAACCTGTTCCCGGTGTCGCAGTCGGTACAGAACAGTATCCCGGCTGCTGGTGTTGCGGGCATTCTGACAACCCGTGCTGCCGCAAAGGCCTTCTTTATTGATGGTACCAATCGCGCGATGTTCCGCTTTACCATGCTGAACCACCTGTGTAATGACCTGGAGCAGGTAAAGGATACGACCCGCCCGGCAGACCGGGTGCGCCAGGATGTCAGTCGCAGTCCGGGTGGTGACAGCCGTCTGTTTCTCAATGCCTGTGTCGGTTGTCACGCCGGCATGGACCCGATGACCCAGGCATTTGCCTACCACAATTATGACGAAGCCCAGGGCCGGATGGTTTACACCCCTGGCCAGGTTCAGCCCAAGTACCTCATCAATGCCAGCAATTTCGAGTACGGATACATCACCCCGGATGATCGCTGGGACAACTACTGGCGCAGTGGACCGAATGCCGTGCTGGGCTGGAGTGCCAGCCTGCCGGGTAGTGGAAATGGCGCGGCATCACTGGGCCAGGAGCTTGCCAACAGTACGGCCTTTGCCGGTTGCCAGGTCAGAAAGGCCTATCGCACGGTGTGTCTGAACGAGCCGGGCCAGGCGGAGATGGTCGCCTTGCGGGACGTGTTGACCAACCAGACCAACTACAACATGAAACAGGTATTCGCCGAAGCTGCTGCCCAGTGCGCGGGCAACTAGGCGGCCACAGGTGAGGGGATGATTATGAGCACGTATCCGAAAAGTGTGCGAAGGGGTGGCATCACCGGTCTGGCCAGGTTATTACGCCAGCTCGCGGTGCTGGTGTCGGTGGCAATGTTATCTGCCTGTGGTGGTGGCGCCGGAACAAGTTCAAACCCGCAGACAAACAATGGCGGTTCCGTGGGGGCATCGAGCTATACCGGCCCGGTTGCCCAGACCACGGACATCCGCGAGTTCCAGACCAATGTGTGGGAACCGTTGCGTGCGTCAAACCGTTGTGGTGCCTGTCATGTACCGGGCATTCAGTCACCGACCTTTGTGCAGGAAGATGATGTCAACCTGGCCTATGCCCAGGCGACCCCGCTGGTGGACCTGGATGTCCCGGCCAATTCACGTCTGGTGACCAAGGTGGCTGGTGGGCATAACTGCTGGCTGACCAGTGATGCGGCCTGTGCAACGATTATCCAGAACTATATTGAGGCCTGGGCCAGCGGTGTTTCAGGCGGGCAGCGTGAGATCCAGCTGACAGCCCCGGTCATCAAGGACCCGGGTGCGACGAAAAACTTCCCCGCAACATCATCAGACTTTGCCAACACCGTGTGGCCCTTGCTGACAGCAAACTGCGCGGGCTGTCATGTCGACTCATCAGCAACAGCACAGTCACCTTTCTTTGCCAGTCCGGTTGTGGACGATGCCTATGAGGCGGCCAAGTCCAAGATGGACCTCAACACACCGGCCAATTCGCGCCTGGTCGTGCGCCTGCGCGATGAGGCGCATAACTGCTGGACAGCCAGTTGTGCCAATGATGCCGATGCCATGGAGGCAGCTGTTACAGCATTTGCCAATACAGTGACACCCACAGTCATTGATCCTGCGCTGGTTATCAGCAAGGCGCTGACGGTGGCGGACGGTGTGGTGGCAAGTGGCGGCAGCCGTTACGAGTCGGATGTCATTGCGCTCTACGAGTTCAAATCGGGGTCGGGCAATATCGCCATCGACTCCAGTGGCGTCGAGCCGGCCTTGCACCTGACACTCAGTGGAAATGTTAACTGGGTCGGTGGCTGGGGTATCGAGATTATCAGTGGTCGTGCCCAGGGTTCGACGACTGCCAGCAAGAAGCTGAGCGACCTGATCAAGGCGACCGGCGAGTATTCCATCGAGGCATGGGTGGCCCCGGCCAATGTGGTGCAGGAAGGTCCTGCACGTATTGTCAGTTACTCGGCCGGTACAGCCGCAAGGAACTTTACCCTGGGCCAGACACAATACAACTATGATTTCCTGCAGCGTTCGAGCACGACGGACGGTAATGGCGAGCCGGCGCTGTCAACGGCCGATGCCGATGAAGACCTGCAGGCCACCCTGCAACATGTTGTGGTGACGTTCGACCCGATCAACGGCCGACGGATTTATGTGAATGGCGTGTTTACCGATGATGTCGATCCCGTTGCCCCGGGCAACCTGACGGAGTGGGACGATACCTTTGCACTGGTACTCGGTAACGAAGTGTCGGGTGATCGCCAGTGGGCAGGACAGGTTCGTATGCTGGCCATACATAACCGGGCACTCACACAGGAACAGATCGTGCAGAACTTCGATGTGGGTGTCGGTGAAAAATTCTTCCTGCTGTTTGCCATCGGGGACGTGATTGCATTGCCTGACAGCTATATCGTGTTTGAGGTCAGCCAGTATGATACCTACAGCTACCTGTTCAGCAAACCGTTCTTTATCAACCTGGACCCTGCTGTAACACCTTCCAGTATCCCGCTGAAGGGTATGCGTATCGGTATCAATGGCCGTGAAGCAACCGTCGGCCAGGCCTGGACCAACCTGGATACCGTGATTGGTGGCAGTGCTTATGATCCGGCTACCGGACAGGTGTTGTCCGACCGCGGTACCATTATCGCGCTGGAGAACGGTGCGGCCACAGACGAGTTCTTCCTGACCTTTGAACAGCTGGGTTCACAGACGAATGTGTTTACCGAGAACTCACCCCTGACACCGCCTGATTTACCGCCACCACCGGTAGTATCCGATATCGGTGTGCGTACCTTTGACGAGGTTAATGCGAGTATGGCTGCGTTGACTGGCGTGGACCCCACGCTTGTACAAGCGGATTTCCAGATCTTGCGGCAGCAGTTGCCGGCCGTAGAGAACATGGACGGGTTCCTGTCTGCGCACCAGATGGCAATTGCCCAGTTATCTATCCAGTATTGCAGTCTGATGGTGGAAGATACAGGGTTACGTAATACTTTCTTTGGTGCTTTTGGTTTCGACTCGGATGTCAGTACAGCGTTTGGTGTGGGTGATTCGGCAGAGAAAAACCAGGTAGTGAATGCACTGTATGACAATATGGTCGGTCTCGCGGAAGGGGGCAGCAGTGATCTGTCTGATGCGACAACACGCGAGGAGTTCAAGGTTGAAATGATCGGCTACGATCTTGTCAGTGCGCAGGTCAATACCAACAGCTTGTTTGACAAGTTAACAACAACCTGTCCGACAGGCTGTGATGATATCCGTACGAAAACCATCGTCAAGGCAATGTGTGGCGCGACGCTGGGTAGTGCTGCGGTACTGGTTCAATAAAGCAACGGGGAAGACGAAAATGGCCAAACGTACAAAAAATCTGCGACCCGACGATCCGCTGTATCATCAGGATCATGCACGACCAGTAACACGAAGGGATTTTCTTCGCCAGGGTTTTATTTCCGGGACTGGTACCGTAGTAGCTACGTCGATTTTCAGTTTGCTTGCAAACACACGGATAGCCTCAGCCTTGTCACTGGATCTTGATAACCCGGATATTGCTTCACCTGGTTTGGCGCAAACTATAGGTTGTGCGCTTGGTGGAAACGGTGGGCTAAAAATCCCGTTTATCTGTTTTGATCTAGCTGGGGGTGCAAACATTGCGGGTTCCAATGTGCTGGTCGGACGTCAAACCCAACTTGATCTACTTAGCACGGCAGGGTACAGCAAACTTGGTTTGCCCGGTGATATGATTCCGGGCGGAACGGAGGCGACGCCGACTGCAACCAGCAATGGTGATTTTACCGATACGACACTTGGGCTGGCTTTCCATTCAGATAGTGCTTTCTTGCGCGGTATCCTTGAAAAGGCCGGAACGCGTGGGCCAAATATCAATGGTTGTGTCATTCCGGCCCGCTCCGATAATGATACTGGAAATAATCCACACAACCCGATGTATGGTATTGCTAAAGCGGGTGCGGGCGGTTCGATCGTAACACTCGTTGGTTCACGAAACTCGGATTCAGGGGGCAACTCCATGTCACCTGCGCCTATGATTGATACTGAAATTCGTCCTACCAAGGTAGATCGTCCCAGTGATGTGACAGGTATGATCGACACGGGTAATCTGACTGCAATTCTCAGTGATCAAGAGGTCACTGCGGTCATGGAGTCAGTCGTACGTATCAGTGATCGCAAGCTCAATCGGGTCGATACCCTGCTGGAGGCTCTGGTTAACACAGGGCAGGATTCCGCAATAAAAGACCTGATGCGCTGTGGTTACCTCAAGGCTGCGGATATCGCCGAACGCTTTGCTGGGAAAGTTATCGACCCGGCACTCGACCCTGATATTGTTGGGACGACAGGGATCTTTTCGACGGATGAGTTTAATGGTAGCGGTGAATTCCGTAAGACAGCGTCGGTGATGAAAACGGTCATCGATGGATATGCAGGTGCGGGCACTATATCTATGGGTGGTTACGACTACCATACCGGTGATCGAAGCACAGGTGAGCTTCGGGATCTGCGTGCAGGGCGGTGCATGGGTGCCTGCCTGGAGTATGCTGCACGCAAGGGTGTGCCACTGATGATGTATGTCTTCAGTGACGGCTCGCTGGCCAGTAACGGCACACTGGATAATAGTGTCGATGGTCGTGGCAAGGGTGTCTGGACAGGTGACAATTCATCGACGGCAGCGTCCTTCTTCCTGGTCTACAACCCGAACGGTGCGCCGACTCCTATTCGGCAACAGATCGGTTATTTCAGGGCTGACGGCTCGGTTGAGACGAATTCCAGTCCAGCTGCAAATAATGTTAACCTGCTGGTCGAGACTGTCATTCTCAACTACATGTCACTGAACGGCGATCGCGCCAACTTCGGTAACCTGTTTACCGGTTTTGGTAATCCGCCCAGCGCCTCGTTCCTGGACTCACTGACGGCCTTTGATGTACTGACCTGATCCTGTCACGTCCTCTGCCCGCCGCCTTCCCGGTTCCGGGGTGCGTGCGATGACCCAGGCTTCAATATGCGCTGCGCCAGCCTCCCTGAGGCAGGCAGCCAGTGTGTTGAGCGTGGAGCCTGTCGTGAAAACGTCGTCGATCAATACAATGTTTTTACCGGTTACCTGGTGATGCACCCTGAAGGCATCACGCAGGTTATGCCGGCGCGCCTTTGCCGGCAGCGACGATTGAGGTGGTGTGTGCAGCGTCCGGGTGCAGCAGTGTGGATCGATGATATAACCACGACGCCGTAGCGGCCGTGCGATTTCCAGTGCCTGGTTGAAGCCGCGCTCGCGCAGCCGGCGGGGGTGCAGGGGTACCGGTACCAGCAACGTGTTGT
>JALVCM010000242.1 GCA_027010005.1 Thiohalobacter sp. | reverse complement strand
CTTCCGTCCTGCATAACCAGTATCCGGTCAGCGTCGATAATCGTCGACAGGCGGTGTGCGATCACCAGCGTGGTGTGGTTCTGTGCTGCGCTGCGCAGGCTTTCCAGGATGATCTGTTCGGAATGGCTGTCGAGGCTCGAGGTGGCTTCGTCAAAAACGAGGATCTTCGGGTTTTTCAGAATGGCGCGGGCAATCGCGACACGCTGTTTTTCGCCACCGGACAGCTTCAGTCCGCGCTCACCGACAACCGTGTCATAACCTTTGGGCAGGCTGATGATGAAGTCATGGATATTGGCGAGTTTTGCTGCCTGCTGAATTTCATCGAAACTCGCACCCTGGCGTGCATAGCCAATGTTGTAGCGCAAGGTGTCGTTAAACAGCACAGTGTCCTGGGGAACAATACCAATCGCGGCACGCAGGCTTTGCTGGGTGACAGAACGAATGTCCTGGCCGTCGATGAGAATGCGTCCTGCATTGACGTCGTAAAACCGGAACAGCAGGCGTGCAAGCGTGGATTTACCGGCCCCGCTGGGGCCAACCACGGCCACCCGGTGGCCGGCGGGAATCGTGAAGCTCACATCCTTGAGGATCGGACGGTCCGGGTCGTAGGCAAAGCTGACACGGTCAAAACGTACCTCGCCATTACGCACCTCAAGTGGTACTGCATCGGGAGCATCTTCGATCTCCGGGCGTTTCTCCAGTACATCGAACATCAGCTGGATGTCCGTGATGGCATGCTTGAGCTGGCTGTAGACAATGCCAAGGAAGTTCAGCGGGATAAACAGTTGCAGCAGAAAGGCATTGATCAGCACCAGGTCACCGATGCTCAGTTTACCTTCTACCACACCGCTGGAAGCCAGGATCATGATCGATGTTACACCCAGCGCAATAATTGCGGCCTGCCCGACGTTCAATGCCGATAATGAGGTCTGGCTTTTTACCGCGGCATCTTCCCACTCTTCCAGCGAGGCATCGTAGCGCGCCAGTTCGTGTGGTTCATTACCAAAGTACTTGACTGTCTCGTAGTTGATCAGGCTGTCGATGGCCTGGGTATTGGCTTTCGAATCGGTAGCGTTCATTTTTACCCGGTACTTCATTCGCCACTCGGTGATACGGAAGGTAAAGAAGATATAAGTAATGACAGCGACAAATGTAATCACGGCATACCAGGCACTGTACTGTTTGAGCAGGATGCCGGCGATCAGGGTAACTTCTACCAGGGTGGGCAGGATGCTGAATACCATGTAGTTCAGCAGTGAACTGACGCTGCGGGTACCGCGTTCGATGTCGCGCGAGATGCCACCGGTCTTGCGTTCCAGGTGATAGCGTAGTGACAGACGGTGCAGGTGTTCCAGTACACGGACGGCTACCTTGCGCATGGCACCGTGGCGTACCCGTGCAAATACGGCGTCACGCAGTTCGTTGAACAGGGAGCTGGCCAGCCGCAGTGCGCCGTAACCCAGCAGCAGGCCCAGCGGCAGTACCAGTTGTATGTTGTCACGGTCGAGTGCATCAACAATGCCCTTCAGCATCAGCGGAATGCCGACATTGGCGACCTTGGCCAGTACCAGGAACGTCAGAGCCAGCACGACCCGTATCCGGTATTCCCACAAAAAAGGTGCGAGAGATCGCAGTGTTTTCAGATCATTGCCACCCGTATCGGGCAGCTCGGTGTGTCGGTTATGCATGAATTGGCAAATTTCCGTGGTTACCGGGTTGATGCATGGGGTGATCGTCACCACATTTCCCGGGTCTGTGGCGTGCCTGCCGTGCAGGCGCAGCCGAATTGTACCCGAAGCCGGCAAAACGGCGGCATCAGCCCGGTTTGGCTGGTATACTTGCGCGCTTTGCTGAAATCGGGAGCCTGAATCCGGAGTTAGAATCATGCCGATTTACGAGTACCAATGCACTGAATGTGGCCTGGAGATGGAAAAGCTGCAGAAGCTCAGCGATGAACCGCTGACGGTATGCCCCGAGTGCGGCAAACCGACCCTGCAGAAAAAAGTGTCTGCCGCCGGGTTTCGCCTCAAGGGCAGTGGCTGGTATGAAACCGATTTCAAGAGCAAGAACCGCAAGAATGTCGCCAAGGGGGACAGCAAGTCCAAATCCGGCGGGGATTCTTCCGGCAAGTCCTCGTCGGGGGGCAGCAAATAGACAGGCCCGGCAATTGTCCCGGGCCTGATAAGCCAATTGCCCGCCGCTCCGGCGTGGCGCTATCTGGAAACACTGAAGACTGACATGCGTACACAATACTGCGGTGAACTGAATGCAAGCCACCTCGATGCCGAGGTGACCCTGGTCGGCTGGGCGCACCGTCGCCGCGACCACGGCGGGGTAATTTTCATTGACCTGCGTGACCGGGAAGGCCGGGTACAGGTGGTGTTCGACCCCGACACAGAGGAAACCTTTGCCACCGCCGAGCGGGTGCGCAGTGAGTATGTACTGCAGGTGAAAGGCCGCGTGCGCCGTCGTCCCGAAGGTACCGAGAACCCGGACATGTCGACCGGTGAAGTCGAGGTGCTTGGCAAGGAGTTGACGATTATCAACACCTCCGAGACGCCGCCGTTCCACCTGGACGACGACAGCGTGTCGGAAGAACACCGCCTGCGCTACCGGTATATCGATCTGCGCCGTCCGGAGATGCTGCAGCGTATCCGCCTGCGTTCCGAGGTGACCCGCGAACTGCGCTATTTTCTCGACAACCACGGTTTCCTGGATATTGAAACCCCGATCCTGACGCGCGCCACGCCGGAAGGTGCACGCGATTACCTGGTGCCCAGCCGTACCCATCCCGGCGAGTTTTTTGCCCTGCCGCAGTCACCGCAGTTATTCAAGCAGCTGCTGATGATGTCCGGCATGGACCGCTACTACCAGATCGTGCGCTGTTTCCGTGACGAGGACCTGCGTGCTGACCGCCAGCCGGAATTTACCCAGCTGGATATAGAAACAGCATTCCTGGACGAAGACCGGATCATGACCCTGATGGAAGAGATGATCCGCGGTCTGTTCGACAAGCTGCTGGGTGTCAAACTGGACAGCCCGTTCCCGCGCATGACGTACCAGGAAGCCATGTTGCGCTTTGGTTCCGACCGCCCGGACCTGCGCGTGTCACTGGAACTGGTCGATGTCGATGACCTGATGAAGGATGTCGAGTTCAAGGTCTTTTCCGGCCCGGCCAACGAGCCGGACGGCCGCGTCGCCGCCTTGCGCCTGCCCAGGGGTTGCGAACTGACGCGTAAGGAAATCGACGACTACACCAAATTTGTCGGTATCTATGGTGCCCGCGGGCTGGCCTACATCAAGGTCAACGAACTGGCCAAAGGCCGGGAGGGTCTGCAGTCGCCCATTCTGAAATTCCTGCCGGATGAGGTGGTCGATACCATTATGCAGCGTACCGGTGCAGAAGATGGTGACCTGGTGTTTTTCGGCGCCGACAAGGCGCACGTGGTGAATGAAGCGCTGGGCGCCCTGCGCGTCAAGCTGGGCGAAGACCGTGGCCTGATGGAAGGCGACTGGAAACCGCTGTGGGTGGTGGACTTCCCGATGTTCGAGAAAGACGGGGACAGTGGCCGCTGGACGTCCCTGCACCACCCCTTTACGGCGCCGAAGGAAGAGCACCTGGACTTGCTTGAGACAGACCCCGGCGCCTGCCACTCGCGTGCCTACGACATGGTGCTGAACGGTACTGAAGTCGGTGGTGGTTCCATGCGTATTTTCCGCACCGAGGTACAGCGGCGTGTGTTCGAACTGCTGGGCATCAGTGACCAGGAGGCAGAAGACAAGTTCGGCTTCCTGCTGACGGCACTGAAATACGGTTGCCCGCCGCACGGTGGACTGGCCTTTGGTCTGGATCGCCTGTTGATGCTGATGAGTGGTGCACATTCGATCCGCGAAGTGATGGCATTTCCGAAGACGCAAACGGCCAGTTGCCCGTTGACCAATGCACCGTCGGAAGTCTCCGATGCACAGTTGCGTGAACTGAATATCCGTCTGCGTAAACCTGTCGAAAAGGAAACTCCTCAATCCTGAGCCTATGATCCACGACTACAAGCGCCCCGAATCTGTTCTGGTTATTATCTATACCAAAGCCGGTGATGTGTTGTTGATGGAGCGTCGCCAGCCCGAAGACTACTGGCAGTCGGTGACCGGCAGCCTGGAATGGGACGAGCAGCCGCGGGATGCGGCCATTCGTGAAGTCCGCGAGGAAACCGGGCTGGAGGTCGGCGATTTACTGGTCGACTGTGAAAAAACAGTGCGATTCCGTATTCTGCCGGCCTGGCGTGACCGTTACGCACCGGAAGAAGAATACAACACCGAACACCTTTTCCTGGTGGAGTTGCCGGAGCAGGTCGACATTACCCTCAACCCGCATGAACACCGTCAGCTGCGCTGGTTTCCGGCACGGCACGCGGCGCTCAAGGCGAGTTCCTATACCAACCAGCAGGCGATCGAGAAGTTTGTATTTTTCCGGGATTAACTCCTCCATTTCCCATGGTTGCGCCAGATGTCCCGATAAAAGAGAATTGAGCCAGAGCATTCAACGAGAGTTACCGAAATGGCTGCCAACGCAATTGACGTAGATCCCTATACCTCGCTGTCCGACGAAGACTGCGAGGCGCGTATTGTCGCGGCCAAACGGGCGCTCGGCGAGCGACTGGTGATTCTCGGTCACCACTACCAGCGCGACGAGGTGTTCCGGCATGCCGATTTTTCCGGGGACTCGCTGAAACTGTCGCGCCAGGCCGCAAATTCAAAGGCCGAGTACATTGTGTTCTGTGGTGTGCATTTTATGGCCGAAGTGGCGGATATCCTCTCACGGCCAGACCAGATCTCGATTCTGCCGGACCTGTCGGCCGGCTGTTCCATGGCCGATATGGCCAACCTGGCCAAAGTGGAACGGGCCTGGCAGGAGCTCGCCTCGGTACTGGACCCTGACGAGACCGTTACCCCGGTGACCTATATCAACTCTGCCGCGGACCTGAAGGCTTTCTGTGGACGTCACGGCGGTATTGTCTGTACCTCGACCAATGCCCGACACGTACTGGAATGGTCGTTTGGCAGGCGTGAAAAAGTGTTGTTCTTCCCGGACCAGCACCTCGGCCGCAATACCGGCTACAACATGGGTATTCCACTGGAAGACATGGTGGTGTGGGACTATGACCAGCCCATGGGTGGCCTGAGCGAGCAACAGATTCGTGATGCAAAAATTATTCTGTGGAAAGGTTTCTGCTCGGTACACCAGATGTTTGATGTGTCGCATATCGAGCGTTTCAAGGCAAAATACCCGGATGCAAAAATCATTTCTCACCCCGAGTCCAGTTTTGAAGTCTGCCAGGCGTCCGATTATGTCGGCTCCACGGAATTCATCATCAAGACCATTCATGCATCCGAACCGGGTACGCGCTGGCTGGTGGGGACCGAGCTTAACCTGGTCAACCGCCTGCACGATGAATGCAAGGCCGAGGGCAAGTCGGTGCATTTCATGTCCCCGACAGTGTGTATGTGTTCGACCATGTTCCGTATCGATCCCCAGCATCTGTTGTGGACACTGGAAAACCTGGTGGATGGCAACCCGGTAAACCGTATCCGTGTGCCGGAGGCCGAGGCCGAAATGGCACGCGAAGCCCTGCAGCGAATGCTCGACGTCTCGCCCTGAGGCGCTGTTTCCCTGTATCCCGTTTGTTCTAAGGTGGTGTTGCAGGCGCTGACGCAGCCCGCCGGTCAATGCTAAACTCCCGCCATTGCACAATTTGACGATGAGGCAGTCATGGCAGGACACAGTAAATGGGCCAATATCCAGCACCGCAAGAAGGCCCAGGATGCCAAGCGCGGCAAGATATTCACCAAACTGATTCGCGAAATCACCGTTGCGGCACGGATGGGCGAGCCGGACCCGGCTTCCAACCCGCGCCTGCGGCTGGCGGTAGACAAGGCGCTCGGCGCCAACATGACCAAGGACACCATCGAGCGCGCTATCAAACGCGGTGCCGGCGCCCAGGATGGTGAGAATTTCGATGAAATCCGCTACGAAGGCTACGGTCCGGGCGGTGTCGCAGTCATTGTCGATTGCCTGACCGATAACCGGAATCGCACCGTTTCCGAGGTGCGCCACGCGTTCACCAAGGCTGGTGGCAACCTCGGTACCAGCGGTTCCGTGGCTTTCCAGTTTTCCCAGACCGGTATCCTCAGTTACCCGCCGGGCAGTGACGAAGACGCTATCATGGAGGCCGCACTGGAAGCGGGCGCCGATGATATCCAGACCAATGACGATGGTTCCATCGATGTGCTGACCGCGCCGGAAGCCTTTGTCAGCGTCAAGGAGGCCATGATTGCCGCCGGTTTCGAGCCGGAACAGGCCGAGGTCACCATGCGCGCCGGGAACACCACCTCACTGGATGCAAAGGATGCAGAAAAAATGATCCGCATGCTGGATGTGCTGGAAGAACTGGATGACGTGCAAAACGTCTATTCCAACGCCGATATTTCCGACGAAATCCTTGCGGAGCTGTAGGTCCTGCGCACCATGACCCGCATCCTCGGCATCGATCCCGGCTCACGCCTGATGGGCTACGGGCTGGTCGACAGCGACGGACGCAAGGCCAGTTACATCGCCAGCGGTTGCCTGAAGGTGACCGGCAAAAGCCTGCCCGACAAGCTCGGGCTGATCTTCCGTGAGCTCAGCGAGTTATTGCAGGCCTATGCGCCGCAGCAACTGGCGATCGAGAACGTTTTCATGCACCGCAATGCCGATTCGGCACTGAAGCTGGGACAGGCGCGCGGCGCGGCCATTTGTGCCGCTGTGATGGGTGATCTTCCGGTTGCTGAATATGCGCCACGTGAGATCAAGCTGGCCGTAGTCGGCAAGGGGGGCGCCGACAAGGCACAGGTCCAGCACATGGTGCGCGTGTTACTCAACCTCAGCGAGACACCGCAGGCTGATGCCGCTGATGCGCTGGCGATCGCGCTTTGCCACAGTTACCAGCAGGGTGCACTCGATCGTGTCACCGGTGCGACCGGTCTCGCGGGCGGCCGTTTGCGATGATCGGTTTCCTGCATGGTGTATTGCGCGACAAGCAGCCGCCTGCGCTGCTGATTGAAGTGCAGGGCGTGGGCTATGAAGTCGAGGCGCCGATGACGACCTTCTACGACCTGCCCGCGGTGGGTGAGCCGGTCAGGCTCTATACCCACCTTGCCGTGCGGGAAGATGCCCATATCCTGTACGGTTTCAGCAAACTGTCGGATCGCACCCTGTTTCGCACATTGATCAAGGTTAATGGTGTGGGTGCGAAGATGGCACTGACTATCCTGTCCGGTATGGAAGCGAGCCTGTTTGCCACCTGCGTGCAGGCCGGTGATACCGCTGCCCTGGTCAAGCTGCCGGGGGTCGGCAAGAAGACTGCCGAGCGCCTGGTGGTGGAAATGCGGGACCGGTTGTCCGACTGGGATACCGCGGGTGCCACTGCCCTGGCCGGTACCGGCAAAGTGCCACAGGCCGACGTGCTCAACCCGGTGGAGGAAGCTGTCAGTGCCCTGGTGGCGCTTGGCTACAAGCCGGCCGATGCCAGTCGCATGGTGCGTGCTATTGACGTTGAGGGCCTGGGTACGGAAGAGGTCATCCGTGGTGCCCTGCAATCCATGGTCAAGTAAACGGCCCGGCACAGTACTGTACCCGTCACGGGTGAACCGGTATCCTCACCGGATATGATTGAACCGGATCGCATTGTTACCGCCAGTGCCTCGTCACAGGACGAGGCTGTTGACCGCGCCATTCGTCCGACGCAGCTGGCCGACTACGTCGGTCAGCCACAGGTGACCGAGCAGATGGAGGTTTTCATCGAGGCGGCGCGGCGGCGCAAGGAGGCACTGGATCATGTGCTGATTTTCGGTCCACCGGGGCTGGGGAAAACCACGCTGGCGCATATTATCGCCAACGAGATGGGTGCCAACCTGCGTCATAGTGCCGGGCCGGTGCTGGAAAAGCAGGGTGACCTGGCGGCCCTGCTGACCAATCTTGAACCCCACGATGTCCTGTTCGTCGACGAAATTCATCGTCTCAGCCCGGTGGTCGAGGAAATTCTCTATCCGGCCATGGAAGATTACCAGCTGGATATTGTTATTGGTGAAGGGCCTGCGGCGCGTTCCATCAAGCTCGATCTGCCACCGTTTACGCTGGTGGGCGCTACCACCCGTGCCGGGCTGTTGACCTCACCATTACGGGATCGCTTCGGCATTGTGCAGCGACTGGAGTTCTATAACGCGACAGACCTGGCGGTCATCCTGAAACGCTCTGCGCATATTCTCGGTATCGATATCGACGACAAAGGTGCGCGGGCGCTGGCCTCTCGTTCCCGGGGTACACCACGTATAGCCAACCGGTTGCTGCGACGGGTGCGCGATTTTGCCGAGATCAAGGCGCAGGGAAAGGTGACCGCGGACGTGGTCGAGAATGCCATGAGCATGCTGGATGTCGATCCACAGGGTTTCGACAGCCAGGACCGGCGCCTGCTGCGCACAATTATCGAGAAGTTCGAAGGTGGCCCTGTGGGCGTGGAAAACCTGGCGGCTGCGATCGGTGAGGAAAGGGGCACCATCGAAGATGTCCTGGAGCCCTATCTGATCCAGCAGGGGTTCATGATACGTACCCCGCGTGGTCGGATGGCGACCCGTCGTGCCTGGTTGCAGCTGGGCCTGAAGCCACCCAGGGGCGAAGGTGAAACCCTGCCACTGATCGATGAGTGACGTTGCTGCCGGGGATCACTGGCCAGAATCGGTGATACGTTTCACCAGTTTCATGGCCTTTTCCGCGGTATGTGCGTGAGAGGTCAGTTTCCCCCCATAAATGCTGATGACGCGGGGTGCACTGTCACTGCAGTGCAGGACGGTATCGCGCGGCCGGGTAAAAGCCCGTCCCGTTCCGGCCGGTAATACGCGCAGGCCGGCAAAGGCACCGGTAATGTCTTTCAATCCAAGTCTGTTGCTGAAGTAATGATTGTATACCTCGAGCAGGTACCGCTTTTCTGTTTCCAGCGGCTGTACATCAGCCGGGTCACCCGAGTAGGGCGTCTCTGTCGTACCAATCATAATCTGTCCCTGCCAGGGCATGACAAAGACAGCACGTTGGTCCCGGGGGGCTTCCAGGTAATAGATGCCCTGATTCAGGACCCCGGGAACGATGATATGTGTTCCCTGTACCAGCTCGATGTCCAGGGGTGTCGGGCGGGGTGTGATGCGTTGCAGGACCCGGTTGACCCAGGGACCGGTGGCATTGACAAGGACTGCCGCAGTAATTTCTTTCTCTCCCGACAGGGTACTGCAATGCACACGACAACCGTTGGAAAGACATTCGACCTGTTCAAGGCAGGTACTGAATTCAATAGCTGCACCCGTCGTTCGGGCATCAGCGAGTATGGCCGCGGTCAGTGCGCGGTCGTCGGTCTGTGCGTCGAAATAGCGAAAGACAGTAGACAGGTTTTGTGTATTCAGTCCGTCGAGTGAGTGCCAGCGACTTTCGGGCACCCGGGTGAATCGATGGCCGCCGAGCAGGCGGTACAGCCACAGGCCGGCCGCAATTTTCCAGGCAGGGCGTGTCGTGGAGGTATAAACCGGAATATGGAACGGGGTCAGTGAGACCAGCTCAGGTCGTTCGCGCAACAGGGTGCGCTGTTCGCGAAGACACTGGCGTACCAGGCGGAACTGGCCGGTTTCCAGGTAGCGCAGGCCACCGTGTATGAGTTTCGATGAGCGGCTGGATGTGCCTTCAGCCGGCCGGGAAAACTGTTCAATGACACGAACACGGTAGCCACGCCGTACCGCAGCGCCGGCAATGGCAGCACCCTGTATACCGGCACCGATAATGAGAACATCACAGTCCATGATGGCACGCTCGCCGGGCAAGCAGGGGATGTTTCAGCAGGCGTGTAATATCACCGGTTTCGATGAGTTCGAAACCCTGCCGGGCACGCCGGAGTATTTTATCGGGATCCATCATGTCGTAGAGCATCCAGTGCCAGCTGCCGGGCCAGGGTATTTCCTGTGCCGGAATTTTTCTGTCGTTACAGATCAGGTATTGCGGATTCAGTTGCTGTGCACGTTTCCGGTGTGCCTCATTGCAGGCACGCAGTACCCAGCCGGTTTCCAGTGCGGTGTGTTGCTGTGCTGCCCGCAGGGCTTTTTCATCAAAGGAAATCAGAACACACTGTTCGTGACGTGGACCGAGTATATCCAGTAACGGATGCATCACCTGTTCATGACCAAAGTGTTCAAGACTTTCTGATTTTATTTCCACCATGGCACGTACATCGGGGTAGTCTGCAAGCCACTGCAGAACCTCATTGAGCAACGGTGGCGGAGCCGGTGAGAAACGCTGACCGAACTTTTCCGGATAGTGCACGCTGATGCGTCTGCAACTCGCGGTGTCGAGTTCAAATATGCGTCCCGGGTCATTGCCGGTGCGTCGGAAATCGCTGTCGTGCAGGAGTACAAAATTCCCGTCTGCGCACATCTGTATATCGAACTCCAGCCAGCAGGCGCCCGCATCAACGGCGGCCTGCAATGCCGGCCAGCTGTTCTCCGGGTACTGCACCATGTCACCGCGGTGGCTGACCAGTTGCGGGATAGTGTCAGTCTGCATCAGGCTCCCCGGTTTGTGTCTGCAGGGCCTCGATAAAATGCCGGTAGCGATTTTTCAGCGGGATATCAGGTATGGGCAGGAAACCGGGGAGATCGTCCACTGCCGGCCAGTCAGTGGGTCGACCTGCCGCGAGCCAGGCAACGCCGCGGGCACTGGCCTCGCTATCGTCATGGCGTGTTACCGGCATGCCGCTGAGGCTGGCAAGTTTCTGGCAAAGTCCATCGAGCCGTGACAGGCCACCGCTCACCCGCAGCTGATTGATTGTGGTCTGGCGCATTATGCGCTCCAGATTGCATTGCAGCAGGAATACGATGCTTTCCACCACAGCGACAGCGCGTTCCGCCTGGCTGGTTTGGTTGTCCCCGGACAGGAAAACCGGTTCAGGAAGCTGCCGCCACCAGGGTGAGCCCAGACCACCGACACTGTTCAGGAAAACCGGGGGGTCGGTAATCTGCTGCAACCACACGGGGAG
>JALVCM010000241.1 GCA_027010005.1 Thiohalobacter sp. | reverse complement strand
CACCGTCGAGGACGGGGCAACCACCATAAACTTCACGCCATGATGCCGTGCCGCCACGGCGGCGGCATAGGTGCCGATCTTGTTGGCCACGTCGCCATTGGCCGCAATCCGGTCCGAGCCGACAATAACCCACTGCACCTTGCCCTGTTGCATCAGCCAGGCCGCCGCGCCATCGACCAGCAGTGTCACAGGAATGTTGTCCTTGACCAGTTCCCAGGCTGTCAGCCTTGCGCCCTGCAACCAGGGTCGTGTCTCGTCGGCATAGACGGCGTTGAGTTTTTTATCCGACCAGGCTCGACGGATAACGCCCAGCGCCGTCCCGTAACCACCGGTTGCCAGCGAGCCGGTATTGCAATGTGTGAGTACGCTACTGCCGGTTTCGATACACGCCGCACCCAGTTCGCCCATAGTGTAATTCGCGGCAATATCCTGCTCGTGGATTGCCCGTGCTTCGGACAACAGGACCGGCACCGGGTCACCATCGAGTGACGAGGCAAGCTGTTGCATACGCTCCACTGCCCAGGCGAGGTTCACTGCAGTAGGACGTGCCTGCGCAAGCTGCTGCATATCATCTGAAAAACCTGCCCGCCAGTCAGACGGCTGGCGGGTATACCGTTCCCGTGCTGCCAGTACTGCCGCATAGGCTGCGGTAATACCGATGGCCGGTGCACCACGCACCACCATGTCACGAATCGCCGCGGCAACGGAAGCACTGTCCTGCAACAGTAGCCAGGTCTCTGTCTGTGGCAGCCTGCGCTGATCGAGCAATTCGAGCCCGGCATCTGTCCACGCCATGGCGCGAATGGCATCGTGTGATTTTTCCAACGCTGTATCCTCTTCTTGTCTGGACAGATGTCTACTCTGCCGGTCCGCTAGTGTAACGGGCTTGCATTCGCGTGTATTTAAAACTCTAATCGCTTATCTAACATAAATAATCAGGCCGCGACAACGCGTTGCCTGTATCGAGGAGACGATCAATGGAATCCATTAATATGACAGAGCTAGGGAACCCGGACACGATCCAGAACATCCTGATCCCCTGGGCCATCCAGATCGCTGTTGCTATCGCTATCTTTATTATCGGTCGCTGGATCGCAAAGTGGCTAACGCGTGTTGTCGAGCGGCTGATGAAGAAATCCAACCTGGACGCGATGCTGATCAACTTTATCGGCAACCTGGTGTACACCGTCCTGCTGCTGGTTGTTGTCATGGCGGCCCTCGACCATCTCGGCATCGAGACCACCTCACTGCTTGCTGTCTTCGGTGCCGCCGGCCTGGCTGTTGGCCTGGCACTGAAAGATTCGCTGGCCAACTTCTCGTCCGGTGTAATGATTATCCTGTTCCGTCCCTTCAAGGTCGGCGACGCTGTCGAAGCGGGTGGGGTGACCGGCGTGGTCGAGGAGGTTCGTATGTTCGCCACTATCATGCGTACCGGCGACAACTGTGAAATCATTGTCCCGAACGGACAGATCTATGGTGGAACCATCACCAACTATTCCGCCAGACCGACACGTCGTATCGACCTGGTCTTCGGTATCGGTTATGACGATGACATCGCAAAGGCCAAGCAGATCATCAATGACATCATGAAACAGGACGACCGTATCCTGTCCGATCCCGAACCGGCCGTGGCCATGGCGGAACTGGCCGACAGCAGTGTGAACTTTAATGTGCGCCCCTGGGTCAAGAGTGGCGACTACTGGCCGGTGCGTGCCGACCTGCTGGAAAAGGTCAAGCTGGCGTTTGATGCCAACGGTATCAGCATTCCTTACCCGCAGCAGGAAGTGCATATGCATACCGTTGACTGACCTGCCCTCGATAATTTCACCCACAAGATTCGACTCAAAAGGTATACTCCCACCCATTCAACAGTCAGGGCACCCATAACAATGCAACAAACCGAGCTGCTGGTACACGCCCGCTGGATTGTCCCTGTCGAACCGGACGCACAGATTCTGGAATATCACAGTATCACAGTGGATGAAGGCCGTATTGCCGCCCTGTTACCCACCCGCGAAGCCCGCCAGTCATTCGAGGCGAAAACCACCATCGAACTGGGTGACCACGTCCTGATACCTGGCCTGGTCAATGCCCACACCCATGCTGCCATGTCGCTGCTGCGGGGTATTGCCGACGACCTGCCGCTGATGGACTGGTTACAGCAACATATCTGGCCGGCGGAACAGAAATGGGTCAGCGAACAGTTTGTGCACGACGGCACGCAACTCGCCATTGCCGAAATGCTGCGCAGTGGCACGACCTGTTTCAACGACATGTACTTCTTTCCGGAAGTGACATCACGGGTCACGTCGGGGTGTTTCATGCGTGCCTGTACCGGCCTGATCCTGCTCGACTTCCCGACCCGCTATGCCGAAAACCCGGACGAGTATTTTGCCAAGGGCCTGGCACTGCGTGACGAGACCAAACATAACCCGCTGGTCAGTCATGCCTTCGCGCCGCACGCACCCTACAGTGTGTCGGATGACCCGCTGGAAAAAGCCCGCATGCTGGCCGATGAACTCGACCTGCCACTGCACATCCACCTGCACGAAACCGCCAGTGAAATCGAGGACAGCCTCACACAACACGGGCAACGGCCGCTGGCGCGACTGGCAAAGCTGGGCCTGCTGTCCCCCGCTCTTACGGCTGTCCATATGACACAGCTGGAAGACAACGAGATTGCGCAGCTGGCGAAAAGCGGCGCCAGCATCGTGCACTGTCCGGAATCCAACCAGAAGCTGGCAAGCGGTTTCTGCCCGGTCCAGAAACTGCTTGATGCCGGTGTGAATGTGGCGATAGGCACGGATGGTGCGGCCAGTAATAACGATCTCGATATGACGGGTGAAATGCGCAGTGCTGCATTGCTTGGCAAGATCGTGGCCGGTGACGCCAGCGCCCTGCCGGCGCACACCGTGCTGCGCATGGCCACCCTGAATGGCGCCCGGGCACTGGGACTGGCCGACCAGACCGGCTCGCTACAGGCCGGCAAATGGGCTGATATGACAGCCATCGACCTTGGCGCCCTGGAAAGTCAGCCGGTCTACGACCCGGTTTCGCAACTGGTTTACGCGGCCGGCCGCGAGCAGGTCA
>JALVCM010000240.1 GCA_027010005.1 Thiohalobacter sp. | reverse complement strand
AATCAGAGGTTCCTTAAAAGTTAACCAGAGTTACCCTAGAACACATACTGGGCCTGCACGAAGACTTCGTCCTCGTCATCGCCCTTGACACCGTTAACGTCCGAGTTCTGGCGGTACGTGGCCTGCATCTTGATATCATGCTTGTGCAGGTACCAGTTGGCGCCAAGGGAGGTCCGGGTCCACTCGGTGCCGTAGTTGTCCGCATCCTGCGACTGGTAACCGGCCACCAGCTCAAACTTTGCGGGAACAATCATGTAACCGCCTTCGACTGCCCAGTTTTCAAGATCAGTCGAGCCGTTCTCGTAGATACCACCGGTGAAGTTCCCATCCACGGTATCCGCGCTGATCTTGTTGTACTGGGCATCGATGGAAGCACCGGCCGCACGGAATGCACCACTGACCTCAAAACCGGTCACTTCATCGACATCGGCCTTGCTGCCACTGGTGGAGACGCCACCTGTCGTGTAGGTGTTGTTGTCGTCGTCATTACTCCAGCGGAAGGCAGCAAGGCCAATGGTGGCTTTGGTATCACCCTTGAAATCACCCTGTGACATTTTCAGGATACCCAGCGGGTGGAAATCCACACGCGCCGCGGTTACCCAGCCTTCATTGAAATCATCATTGCGATTGACCGGTGTATCGAAGTCCAGTTTTTTGGCATCCGGATCAATATTGGCCTGGGCAAATGTGGCACCCCAGGTCAGGTTTTCCTTGTTACTGCCCTTGAGGTGAAGCCCCAGGCTGCGGTCCGGTGCACCGTAATTATGGTCACCGACAAACGTACGCTCGACCAGTTGCTGCTTCTTGGACGATGTCAGGAACTCGCGTGAGAATGCCGTTTTTACATTACCTAGCAGGATCTTTGCCGCACTGAAACCTTTGTATTCCATATAGGCATCCTTGACAGCCACTTCGTTGCTGCCTTCCGCCTTGCCAAAATCAAACTGGAACTTGCCCTTCCAGTCCTTGTGGATGCTGCCTTCGATATAGGGACGGAAACGGCGCAGGAACAGTTCATCTGTATCATCGCCGTTATCCGGGTCTGCCTGGTGGTACTGCATCTGGATGCGGCCACCCATTTTCAGGTATTTTTCGCCGTCCTTGTAGACGGTAATGCCGGCTGCATGGGCCGGAATGGCAACGCAGATTCCAAGTACTGACAGTATGCTCTGATGAACAGGGTTCATACGCATGTGCTTCTCCTGATTGACTGTATTTGTAAGACTGTTCGTTAAATGACAGGCGCACTTTATGTCGCCTGTATGACGATGGAATGACAGCCACATGACAGGAATGTGACGAAAATCAGCACCACAGGCAGCGGTGAAGCTATAGATTGGTTATCATGCGGGTATGGAGATCAGCTGGATCATTACACTTGTCAGCACACTGCTCGCCGCCCTGGTTGGCTGGCTGCTGGCCAGCGCCCGTGCACAGCAAGGCCTCTCGGCACTGCGTGAGGAAAATGTACGCCTGACTGCACAGCTGGAAAGCGAGCGCCGGGCGACTGAAGAAAAGCTGCGCGCCTTTGAAAACGCCCGCAGCCAGCTGGAAGATTCATTCAAGGCGCTGGCCGGCGATATCATGAAATCCAGCAGCAGCGAGTTTCTCAAGCTGGCGGAAACCCGCTTCAAGGCCCTGCACGAACAATCCAGCCACGAATTCGAGAAGCGCGAGAAAGCCGTCGAGAACCTGGTCAGGCCCATTCGTGAAACACTGGACAAGACCGATCAGCAGATCCGCAAAATGGAGGAAGATCGGCAGAAAAGTTTTGGCGCGCTCAACCAGCACCTGGAATTCATGAAGGCGGCACACGACCAGTTACAGAGCGAAACCCGTAACCTGGTCAAGGCATTGAAACGCCCCGAAGTACGCGGCCAGTGGGGCGAACTGACCCTCAAACGCCTGGCCGAACTGGCCGGCATGGTCGAGCACTGTGATTTTGAGCAACAGCACAGTATCGACAGCGAGGACGGTAAACAGCGCCCGGACATGATCGTGCGAATGCCCGGTGGACGTGAGGTCGTGGTGGATGCCAAGGCACCGATGGACGCCTACCTGTGTGCGGTCGAAGCGGAGGATGACGTCACGCGCGCCCAGGAACTGCAACGCCATGCGCGTAATGTGCGTGCACGCGTGCGCGAACTGGCCAGCAAGACATACTGGCAGAACCTGTCGTCTTCGCTGGATTTTGTCGTGCTGTTCATTCCAGGCGACCAGTTCCTCAGTGCCGCACTGGAACTGGATGCTACCCTGCTGGAGGATGCGCTGACTGACCGCGTGGTACTGGCCACGCCTTCCAGCCTGGTTGCACTGCTGCGTGCCATCGCCTATGGCTGGCGACAGGAAACACTGGCTGAAAATGCCGAGCAGATCCGTACCGTGGGCGAAGAACTGTACGAACGACTGAGTACCTTTGCCGGCCACCTCGACAAGCTGGGCAGTACGCTGGGCCGCAGCGTCGAACACTACAACAAGGCGGTCGGCTCCTTCGACAGCCGCATCCTGCCCAGCGCACGGCGTTTTAATGAAATGGGCATACGCAGTAAAAAGGAAATGGCCGAACCGGCACCGGTCGAACGTCTGCCACGCGATGTGCGTGATAGTGAAACGGTGGACAAACCGCCGGGTGAACCCCATTAGGGCGCTTCTGACCTGCCGCCTCCCGTCATTCCGGCGCATACCGGAATCTGTAGCGTTCAGTACTGGATACCGGCCTGCGCCGGTATGACGATTCAAGTGCCGGTATGACGATTCAGGCGCCGGTATGGTGATTCAGGTACCGGTATGACGATTCAGGTACCGGTATGACCATTCAAGAGGATGTCTGATACTTTGGCAAATCGATCTGCTTCCCGCACAGGTACCACGATTGCCCAGGCCTACCGCGAGTGTCGGCAAGTTGCACAGTCACATTATGAAAATTTCCCGGTTGCGTCATTCCTTTTGCCACGCCGCCTACGGAACCCCGTCGCGGCAATCTACACCTTTGCCCGCCGTGCCGATGATATCGCGGATGAAGGTAATGCCAGCGAGGTAGAACGGCTGCAACAACTGGATGAAATGGGACAGGCCCTGCAGCAGATAGAAC
>JALVCM010000239.1 GCA_027010005.1 Thiohalobacter sp. | reverse complement strand
CCACGCTGGGTATGTTTCTGTCCGGGTCAAATGCACCACACGGGAAACGCATGTTGCGTCCGCCCGAGGTGCGGCACTGGCGGTCTACCCCTTCGCCATTCGGATAGCAGCTGACCACGGTATAGGTCTTGCTCGGGTCAACCGGTTTGCCATTGAGTTCCATCGACAGGATGCGGCCGCCGATCGTTTGCAGGGGCACAGAGGTCGGTGACAGTTCCAGGTCAAGCACGAAACGCATATTGTCGGAAAAGCCCATCCACCAGCCACCACGATGACGGAATGAATGCGGGTCAAAGACACCTTCAAGAAAGCCTTCATAACGCCCGCGTAACAGGCCGCCGGTGAACTCTACCAGTGAAACTGCCGGAGTAAAGGGCATGAAGTTGTAGATTTCACCCACCGTGACAGCACCATCTGAAACACCGCCATCCGGGCCGTCGAGCGGGGTGCCCATGCCGAGAACCGGGATATCAAAACGGAAGCCGTTACTGATGGCAAATGCATCATCATCGCTGATCGATGCACCGGTGCTCTTGCCCAGTGCCAGCGTGGCATCGCCAATGAAGTTGTTCATGATGTCGCCGATGACATCGCGGCGTTCCAGTTTGACCTCTGTATAACCGGCAACTTCATCCAGTGGGGTACACAGGGTGTGCCCTTCGCCGAACTGGAAACCGCCAGGGCCAAACGTATGGCAGGTGAAATCAGGGCCGCTATAAAACCCTTTGGTATTTTCCGTTACCAGTGCCTTGATCCCGCCGGGAACAAAGTAATCAGAGGTGTCCTCAGGCACCTCATCTGTCAGTTCGTGCAG
The DNA here is from genome assembly GCA_027010005.1 of Thiohalobacter sp. Taxonomy (GTDB): domain Bacteria; phylum Pseudomonadota; class Gammaproteobacteria; order DSM-19610; family DSM-19610; genus Thiogranum. Next base: position 2,282 of record JALVCM010000239.1, on the reverse strand, counting down.
TGTGAAAGCATAGTCTTTTACCTCGTCACCACTGACGGTGAGCTTTAATTCACCCAGGTAGGCATCTTCACCGGATTCGACAATGATGACTGTGTCACCGCTGAAGACATTTTTTATCTCGATCGGTTCCGGGATAGTTTCGTGTGTATCACCGCTGAGAATAACGTCGATACCCTTTATCTCTTTGGCGATCTGGATGTTGTCACCCAGGCCAAGTTCCGTTGCCAGGACGATGATATCAGCGCCCGCAGCTTTTGCATCTGCGATGTCAGTCGGTAATTCGCTATACCCCTTGGTGAAACGTAAGCCCAGGTTGAAGAGCGGGTTCTGTACAGGGAGCCGTGAGCTGGTAATACCGACATAGCCGACTTTGACACCATTGGCCTTGCGGATGACCCATGGCGTGAATACCCGGTTTGACGGGTCAAGGTTTGGCTTGCGGTCAGCACCCCTGGCCCGTTCAGGGAACCAGTAGACATTGTTGGCCACAGCCGTGTAGTTGGCCGGTATGACATTACAGTCAGCGGCACTGGCTGTTCCGTTACATTCAGGAATTGTGGAGCTCAGTGTGGTCTGGTTGTTCTTCGACATCGGGATGGTGCCTTTCAGTCCATCCACATAGCGGTTACGCGTTACACGGGTGCCATAGGCAAAATCCCAGTTGCCCATCACGAAGGCGTCGATCCCAAAGGCGTTGAATACCGGCATAATGGCATTGCCCAGGGTAAACAGAACCTCGGCGCCACCGTGGGTCGAGTCACCCACCATAAAGGTCAGGGTGTTTTTCTTGCCAACACGCTCACGGATTTCCTTTATCCGGGTGGCCATCCTGGCAACACCGCCGGCATTTTCACGATTACCGGAGCTGAAAAAATCTTCATCGTGGGGACGCATATGTCCATGAACATCACTGACATGGATAATGGTGATTTCACGGCTCTTGTTGCGGGCTTCTGCCTGGGCGGGGAGGATGAGTGAAAGTACACTCAGGCTCAAGAATGCAAGGGCATACGGGCGCAGCGTTTTTCGGCTTTTGCGCAATAGATTGGACATCTTCCTGGTCTCCTTATGGGTCAAATTGACCCATGGGAGTCTAGGCAATGTGGTATTAAACAATAACTGGTACAGACCCTAGCTAGGGTACACCCTGGTCCAGCCCCGCCATCATGGCCAGTCTGACCAGTTCAGTGGGTGATGTTGCATTCATTTTGGCCATCAGGTTTGCGCGGTGCAGTTCCACGGTTTTAATACTGATACCAAGTTCAGCGGCAATGATCTTGTTCTGCTTTGAACACAACACGTATTTCATGACCTCGTATTCACGCGGGGTCAGGCGCTCTATGCGACGCTGTACATCATCCACGCGGGTTTTACGCTCACGCTTGTCCCTGTCACAGGCAATGGCGCTCTGCAACAGTTCCAGCATCAGCGCATCGTTGTAGGGCTTTTCGATAAAGTCATAGGCCCCGGCCTTCATGGCTCTGACGGCCATAGCTACATCGGCGTGCCCGGTAACAATAATAACAGGAATTGTGGCCCCGGCTTCCTTGACACGTGCATACAGTTCCATACCATTGATATCGGGCATGCGAACATCGAGAACGACGCAACCGGGTAATGCATCATCAAAATGGTCGAGGAAATCCTGCCCGCATTCGAATTCACAGACTGACAGGTGGGCGGACTCGGCGAGCCATTTCAGGGATTCCCGGGCAAGCCGGTCATCGTCCACGATATGAATGGTGGCCGTCATGATGGACTTGCCACTTGTACCGGAAGCTCAAAACGAATCTCTGTGCCACCACCGGACAGAGACCTGGCCCTGATATTTCCCTGGTGTGCCTCGATAATCGAGCGACTTATCGACAGGCCTATCCCCATGCCGTCCGCCTTGGTGGTGTAGAATGCATCAAAAATTTTCGGCATTGCCTCTTCTGTAATTCCTTCCCCGTTGTCTGTTGCACTGACCATGACTTTTCCCCCCTCGGTGTATTGTGTTGTCACCGTAAGAATACGGTTCCCTGATACCACAGCATCCATGGCATCGATTCCGTTGCGAACAAAGTTCAATACCACCTGTTCGAGCTGGATCAGGTCTCCTTCGACAAGCGGGAGGTTTTTGTCCAGCTCCAGTCTGAGTTCCACCTGGTGGCGGCTGGCCTCGTGTTTGACCAGTGTTGCAACATTGCGTACAGCCTGGTTCAGGTCTACCGCGCATTGGTGGGTGTCGCCTTTTTGTAGGAACTCACGGATACGGCGGATGATATCGGCTGCCAGGGTGG